>JAPPPC010000332.1 GCA_028817685.1 Rhodospirillaceae bacterium | reverse complement strand
CCTCCGTTCCGCTAGGAAGAACGAAACAGATCAGCCGGCCTTCGCGCCGGCTGATCGCGTTTCAGCGGTCCGCAGCCGCGGTCCAAGCGCGGCTGCGGCCTGGCATAGTCCCCACAGGAGTGCGAGATGGCGGCCAGTAGCGAAGCTCAAGGCAGCGCGCCCAGCGTCAGCCTTTGGAACGACCCCAAAAAGCGCGCGTTGATCTATCAAGCGATTGTCATGATCGCCCTCATCATCGTCGCCGCGTATATCATCAACAATACGGCAGCGAATTTGGAGAAGCGCGGAATCGCGTCCGGCTTCGGGTTCCTGCAGTCGCCGGCAGGATTCGATGTCGGCATGTCCCCGTTCCTTAAATACGATGCCGCAAAGGCGACGCACGGCACCGTGCTTATCGTCGGCATCTTGAACACCCTGTTGGTCGCGTTCACGGGCATCGTGATTGCGACGGTTCTGGGTTTCATCATGGGGGTGCTCAGGCTGTCATCGAACTGGCTCATCTCCAAACTGGCCTATTTATACGTCGAAATTACCCGCAACATCCCGCTGCTGCTGCAGCTGCTCTTCTGGTACTTCGCCGTGCTTGGAACACTGCCGAGCAAGCGCGATAGCATAAGCATCTTCGATCTGTTTTTTCTCAACATCGAAGGGCTGTTCGGCCCTCTGCCGCTACCGCAGGACGGCTTCTGGATGGTTGGGATGGGTCTCATCGTGGCTATCGTCGCAGTCATCTTCATTAAGAAATGGGCTCAGAAGCGACAGGATGAAACGGGACAGCCCTTCCCTGTCTTTTGGGTTTCGCTGGCATTATTGATTGCCCTGCCGCTTATCGGCGCAGCAATTGCCGGCTTCCCGCTCGAATTCGAGCACCCGCAGCAGAACCGCTTCGGTCTCAGAGGTGGTATGATCATCCTGCCGGAATTCGCGGCGCTGGTACTGGGCCTTTCGCTTTACACAGCCGGCTTTATTGCCGAGATCGTGCGCGCCGGTATTCAGGCGATCAGCCGCGGCCAAACCGAGGCCGCCTATGCTCTTGGCGTCAAACCCGGAATTACGATGCGCCTGATCATCATCCCACAGGCCTTGCGCGTCATCGTTCCGCCGCTGACCAGCCAGTATCTCAATCTGACAAAGAACTCGTCGCTGGCGGTCGCGATTGGCGGCGCGGAAATCGTCGCCATATTTGCCGGAACCTCGCTAAATCAGGCTGGTCAGGCAATCGAGATCATCGCGATCACGATGGCCTTCTATCTCACGGTGAGCCTGCTGATCTCGATGTTCATGAACTGGTACAACCGTAAAATCGCATTGGTGGAGAGATAATCATGACTGACCTCTCCTACGTCCGAAAAGAATCCCATCCGGATTTGCCACCGCCGAAAAGCGAGCTCGGCATCATCGCCTGGCTGCGGCAGAACCTGTTTTCCAACTGGGTCAATACGCTGCTGACCGCAGCGGCTCTGTATCTGCTGTACAAGGCGGTCCCGCCGCTGTTCAACTGGATGTTCTGGGAAGCCGATTGGAGCGGCAAGACCTACCAGGACTGCACCAGTGATGGTGCGTGCTGGGCCATGGTGCGAGTCCGCTTCGACCAGTTCATGTACGGCTTCTATCCTGTCGATGAACGCTGGCGGATCAATCTGGGCTTCCTGTTGCTGTTCGGTACAGGCATCCCGCTGTTGATCGAAGGGGTCCCGTTCAAGAAGTATCTCGTGATCTTCGTCTTCCTCATCTACCCGTTCATCGCCTTCATCCTGTTCTATGGCGGCATGGGGCTCACGGTCGTCGAGACAAATGAATGGGGTGGGCTGATGCTGACCCTGGTGCTGGCGACGGTCACGATCATCGTGTCGCTGCCGCTCGGCGTCGTCTTCGCGTTGGGGCGAAGATCCAACATGCCGGTCGTACGCATCATTTGCGTCGCCTTCATCGAACTCTGGCGCGGTGTGCCGCTGATCACCGTACTGTTCATGGGTTCGGTGATGCTGCCGCTGTTCCTGCCGCCCGGCACCCATTTCGACAAGATTCTCCGAACCTTGATCGTGATGGCGTTCTTCGCCGCAGCCTATATGGCAGAGGTCGTGCGCGGCGGCTTACAAGCGATCCCGAAGGGGCAGTTCGAAGCGGCACAGGCGATGGGTCTGAGCTATTGGAAGATGATGGGCCTCATCATCTTGCCGCAGGCCCTCAAGATCGTCATCCCGGGCATCGTCAACACCTTCATCGGCCTGTTCAAGGACACGACGCTGGTGCTGGTCATCGGGCTGCTCGACTTCCTAAGCATCATTCAGTCGGCTACGACGCATAAGAATTGGCTTGGGACGGCGACTGAAGGCTACGTCTTCGCAGCCTGCATCTACTGGATCTTCTGCTTCGGTATGTCGCGTTACAGCATAACGCTGGAACGGCGCCTCGATACAACCCATCGAGATTAGGGGAACGGATCATGACAAACCTCGACACCGCACAAGGCACGATGAGCGTCAGCGACGAAGTCGCGATCCAGATCATCGGCATGCACAAATGGTATGGCGATTTCCATGTCCTGAAGGACATCGACATGACCGTTTATCGGGGCGAGCGGATCGTCATTTGCGGCCCCTCCGGGTCCGGTAAATCGACCCTGATCCGCTGCATCAACCGGCTGGAAGAGCATCAGCAGGGGCAGATCATCGTCGACGACATCGAATTGACCGGCGATTTGAAGGGCATCGACGCCATCCGCCGCGAGGTCGGCATGGTGTTCCAGCACTTCAACCTTTTCCCGCACCTGACGATCCTGGAAAACCTCACTTTGGCACCGATTTGGGTCCGTAAGGTTCCGAAGGATGAAGCCGAGGAAACGGCGATGCATTATCTGGAGCGGGTTAAGATTCCGGAGCAGGCCGATAAGTATCCGGGCCAACTTTCCGGCGGCCAGCAGCAACGTGTCGCCATCGCGCGTTCACTGTGCATGAACCCGCGCATCATGTTGTTCGACGAACCGACCTCGGCACTCGATCCGGAAATGATCTCCGAAGTGCTCGATGTGATGGTCGGGCTCGCCGAGACCGGCATGACCATGCTGTGCGTGACCCACGAGATGGGCTTCGCCCGCAAGGTCGCCAACCGGGTGATCTTCATGGACGAAGGCCAGATCGTCGAGCAGAACGAGCCGGAAGAGTTCTTCAACAATCCGAAGTCAGAGCGGACGCAACTGTTCCTGAGCCAGATCCTGTCGCACTAACACGCTGCGGGATTGGGCGCGCGCGGGCCTAAAACAAATCCATCTGGCCGCGCTTCTGCGCGGGTTCGACTTCGTTCCACAGGCTCGGATCGTCATTGACGACCTTGTTCACTGCCGTGCCGATCGGATAGGCGCGCAGCGGACCGTCATAGGCATCGATCAGGGCCGCATCCGGCGCCGTGAGCCAGGCGTCGTATGAGTCCGGTTCCAGGATAACCGGCATACGGTGGTGAATGTCAGCGATCTCCGGGCTCGCCGTGGTCGTGATAATGGCGCAGCTCTCCAGAGCATCGCCCTGTGCGCTCTGCCAGCGTTCCCAGATACCCGCGAAGGCGAACGGCGCGTCATCCGGTAACGCGATGCGGTAGGGTTGCTTATTCCCCTTCCCTTCCGCCTTCCATTCGTAGAAACCGTCTGCGGGGATCAAGCAGCGGCGTTTGGCGAAGGCGTTGCGAAAGGACGGTTTCTCGGCCACGGTCTCGCCGCGGGCATTAATCAAAGGTGCGGAGCCGCCGATCTCCTTCGCCCAGGCCGGGACCAGTCCCCAGCGCATAATGGCCAGTTGGCGGTCACCGTCTTCGCCGCGCCGGATGACCGGAACCTCCTGGGTCGGTGCGATATTGAAGCGAACGCCCAAATTTGGCCGTTCGTCGAACAGAAACAGCCCGGCCATCGCTTCGACGGGACTTGTAAGGCTATATCGACCGCACATCTGCGATGCCGCTACCCGTGATAAAATGGACGCCCGGTGTTTCGGATCCAAAGGCGAACCAAATGCCGACGCCGTTCTTCCTCCGGCCAGTCCGTATACGCGGTGCGGCGATGGCCGAGACGGCGGTTATCGACAATCTGGATCTGACCGGGTTCGAAGACGAAATCATGGCGTGCGTCCGGCGCCTCGATGATTTCGGTCAGCGCTTCGATCGCCGCGCGGCCCTTTGGGTCGATCTCCTTTCCCGCGACATCGTAACCGGCGTACACCAGCATATCGGCGAACTGCGTATGCAGCGTATCGCCGTCATAGCGGAAGATCGGCGCCTGACTGATCGGTGAGTCCTCAGGGGCGTGCTCCTGCTGCCGATCGAAAAAGAATGGTTCGTACAATCGCGCCAGCAAATCGGGGCACTGCTCCAGCATTTCGTTATGCGCGGCCGGAAAGCTGATTACGCCGTTTACGCCACCTTCCTTGGCCGGCTGAAGACAGAACAGCGCGACATAGTCCGGCGGCAGATTGAAAGAGTTGTCGGTGTGGTAACCCTGCCCTTCATTCGTCGTGGAGGACCGCACACCGTTTCCCGCTTCCCGTTTCTTACCCGTATCGCGCACGTCATAGACCATCGTGCCGTCCCATTTCTGGGCCACGGTCTGGCCCAGCATATTTGTCAGCAGCCAATAGAGATTCGTTGCTGTCTCACGGTCCAGCGCGTCGACCGGCAACCGGTCGATTACGGCGAACCCGACACCAGTCTCCAGAGCCGCCTTAACGTCACGCATCAAGGCGCGGCAAACGGGAAGATCGAAATCGTCCGGACGGAGCGATACGGTCGGCAGCGGATTGGCCTCCAACAGCGCCGCCGCGTCGAGCAGCTCTGCGCGGCAGGCGTCCGTTACGCGAACAACGCCCGCATCGTCGGCAAGGTCTGTATTACGCCAAGCCACCGGCCGGGTTTCGATCTCGCGTAATATCTTTGGCGATGTCTTGCCTACCGTAGCCATGAACGGTCTCCTCGAAATCTTCCGAACAGCGACGCCATTTTCGCGCGCGCCGCGACTTCAGGTCAATCTGGGTGACTGTGTAGATTCTCTTCGCGATGCGCGATTTCTTCAAAATCACCCCACTTTGACGCAAAAAATTCGTTGTTGTCGTTCGACTTTATCGCTGACAACGCAAAAAAATCACGGGTTGTAAGAAATTCATCATTAGTTGAGTGTAATGGTTATCAAGTTCCGAGAAACTCTTTTAACCATCAGTCGAATTCGACGTTATCTCATTAAATCCCGGGTAGTCGTCCTGCAA
>JAPPPC010000551.1 GCA_028817685.1 Rhodospirillaceae bacterium | reverse complement strand
CCGCCGGTCACCGTGTGGTTCAGCAGCAGCGATTTCAGCCGGTCGTAGAACCAGCGCTCGAGAATGGTCTTCTCGTCATCACGGTCCTTGGCGAGCCGTTCGATCTCCGCCCGCTCGTTCGCCAGCGCCCGTTCGTCCTTGTCGACACCGCGGCGCGAGAACACGCGAACCTCGACGACCGTGCCATTGACGCCCGGCGGCACTCTGAGAGAGGTGTCGCGCACGTCCGAGGCCTTCTCGCCGAAGATCGCCCGCAACAGCTTTTCTTCCGGGGGCATCGGCGACTCGCCCTTCGGCGTCACCTTGCCGACCAGGATGTCGCCGGCCTGGACCTCCGCGCCGATATAGACGATGCCGGCCTCGTCGAGATTCTTGAGCGCCTCTTCGCCGACATTCGGAATATCGCGGGTGATTTCTTCCTGGCCCAGCTTGGTGTCGCGCGCCATCGCCTCGAACTCTTCGATATGGATCGAGGTGAGTTCGTCTTCGCGCACGATCCGCTCGGAAATCAGGATCGAGTCCTCAAAGTTGTAACCATTCCACGGCATGAAGGCGCAGAGCAGATTACGGCCCAGCGCCAGCTCGCCGAGATTGGTCGAGGGCCCGTCGGCAACGATATCGCCGGCCTCCACCTTGTCGCCGACCTTCACCAGCGGATGCTGCGTGATGCAGGTGTTCTGGTTGGAACGCTGGAACTTCAACAGGTTGTAGATATCGACGCCTGGCGTCCCTTCACTCGAGCTGCTGTCCTCGACGGCGCTGACCACGATCCGGGTCGCATCGACCTGGACCACCGTGCCGGCCCGGCGGGCGATAATCGTCACGCCGGAGTCGCGCGCAACGCGCTCTTCCATGCCGGTACCGACCAGCGGAGCGTCACTGCGGATCAGCGGCACCGCCTGACGCTGCATGTTCGAGCCCATCAGCGCCCGGTTGGCGTCGTCATTCTCCAGGAACGGGATCAACGCCGCGGCGACCGAAACGATCTGCTTCGGCGACACGTCCATCATGTCGATATCTTCCGACCGCGAGACGATGTAGTCGCCTCCGGCCCGGCAGCTGATCAGCTCCTCGACGAAGCTGCCCTTGCTGTCGAGTTCCGCGTTGGCCTGCGCGATCGTGTAGCGGCCTTCATCCATCGCCGAGACGTACATGACGTCGTCGGTAACCTTGCCGTCCTCCACCTTGCGGTACGGCGACTCGATGAAACCGTACTTATTGACCCGGGCGAAGGTCGCCAAGCTGTTGATCAGCCCGATATTCGGACCTTCCGGCGTCTCAATCGGGCAAATCCGGCCATAGTGGGTCGGATGCACGTCGCGCACCTCGAAGCCGGCACGCTCGCGGGTCAAACCGCCCGGGCCAAGCGCCGACAGGCGGCGTTTGTGGGTGATCTCGGCCAGCGGATTGGTCTGATCCATGAATTGCGACAGCTGCGAGGAGCCGAAGAATTCGCGGACCGCGGCGGCCGCCGGTTTCGCATTGATCAAATCGTGCGGCATGACGGAGTCGATATCGACAGAGCTCATCCGTTCGCGGATCGCCCGCTCCATGCGTAGCAGACCGATACGGTACTGGTTTTCCATCAGTTCGCCGACCGACCGGACCCGGCGGTTGCCGAGATGATCGATGTCGTCGATCTCGCCCTTGCCGTCCTTCAGGTCGCACAGGACCTTGACGATGGCGAGAATGTCTTCCTTGCGCAGGACACGGATCTTGTCGTCCGTTTCCAGGTCCAGCCGGGAATTCATCTTCACCCGGCCGACCGAAGACAGATCGTAGCGTTCGCTGGCGAAAAACAGGCTGTTGAACATCGCTTCCGCCGTCTCCAACGTCGGCGGTTCGCCCGGGCGCATGACCCGGTAGATGTCGATCAGCGCGTCCTCACGCGAGGTATTCTTGTCGATCGCCAACGTATTGCGGATATACGGCCCGACATTCACATGGTCGATCGCGAGAAGGGTCAACGCATCGACCTTCTCCTCGGTCAGCAGTTCGAACGTCTCTTCGGTGATCTCATCGCCGCCCTCGACCAGAACCTCACCGGTCTCCTCATTGATGATGTCGCTGCCGATATAACGGCCGATCAATTCCTCGTTCGTGACGCGGATATCCTTGACCTTCGCTTCATCCAGGGTGCGCAGCAGGCGCGGCGTTACTTTGGCTCCGGCTTCCGCGACGACCTTGCCGTTCGACGCGTTGACGAGGTCGAAGTTCAGCTTCGATCCACGAATGCGCTCGCCGTCGAATGCCGTCTTCCAGCCATCCTTGTTTCGGCTGTACTCGATGACATCGTAGAAGAATTTGAGGATATCTTCCGGCGACATGCCTGTGGCCTCTTCCGGTGCCAGCACGGCCCCTTCGCGCGCCAACTCCTCGCGCCGCGCTTGCGTGGCATCGCTGTCGAGCGCGAGCAGCAGCGTCGTCGCCGGCAGCTTGCGCCGGCGGTCGATACGGACATAGGCCAGATCCTTGGCATCGAACTCGAAGTCGAGCCAGGAGCCGCGATAGGGGATCACCCGCGCGGCGTGCAGGAACTTGCCGGACGAATGAGTCTTGCCCTTGTCATGATCGAAGAAAACGCCCGGCGAGCGGTGCATCTGGCTGACGATGACCCGCTCCGTGCCATTGACGATAAATGTCCCATTCGGCGTCATGAGCGGCATGTCGCCCATATAGACGTCCTGTTCCTTGATATCCCGGATCGATTTGGCGCCGGTCTCCTCGTCCACGTCCCAAACGACGAGCCGCAGGGTCACCTTCAGCGGCGCCCCGTAGGTCATGCCGCGCTGTTGGCATTCCTCGACGTCGTATTTCGGGTCTTCCAACTCGTAGCGCACGAACTCCAACTGCGACCGCTCGGAAAAATCCCGAATCGGGAAGACCGACTTGAAAACTTCCTCAAGCCGCGAGCTTTCGTCTTCGCGCTGCAATAGAAACGTATCGTAAGACGCTTTCTGCACCTCGATCAGGTTCGGCAGAGGCGCGACCTCCGCGATCCGACCAAAGCTTTTCCGAATACGTTTCCGAGCCGTGAACGACTTCGCCATAATCTATCCTCGTCTTAACTGACATAAGCACCTGACAACCGCGCGCCTCGGGCGCCCGGTGCCAGCACGCCGAGGGGCAACGCCAAACGGCGCGCCCCTCGCCACTCTAATAGGCTTTTTGGTGCTACTTGAGTTCAACGGTAGCGCCTGCTTCCTCAAGTTTCTTCTTGATTTCTTCGGCTTCGTCCTTGGCAACGCCTTCCTTAACCGGCTTCGGCGCGCCTTCGACCAAGTCCTTGGCTTCCTTCAGGCCGAGCCCGGTGATGCCACGAACTTCCTTAATGACATTGATCTTCTTGTCGCCGAACGAGGCAAGGATGACGTCGAATTCGGTCTGTTCTTCAGACGCGTCGCCGCCGCCATCGGCCGCACCCGGGGCCGCGGCAACCGCGACCGGTGCCGCAGCCGAAACGCCCCATTTCTCTTCGAGCATCTTCGACAGATCGGCAGCTTCGAGGACTGTCAGGGCCGACAGATCCTCAGCAAGTTTTTCTAAATCAGGCATGTTTAACTCCTAGGCTTGAATGTCTCGGTTTTCGTTTCGCGTCTTTGCATCATTCCGAACTGCCGTAAGCACTGAAGACACGGGCAAGTTGACCCGCCGGCGCGTTCATCACGCCCACGATCTTGCCGGCCGGTGCCTGAAGCAGTCCCACGATCTTGCCGCGCAGTTCATCGAGCGACGGAAGTTTCGCCAGGGCCTTGACGTCATTGACGTCCAGGACCTTCTCGCCCAACGCACCGCCGACGATCGTCAGCTTGTCGTTCTTGTTGGCGAACTCGACGGCCACCTTGGCGGCAGCCACCGGATCCTCCGACACGGCGATCGCCGTCGGACCCGTGAAGGTGTCCGTCAGCGGCTCGAACTTCGTCCCTTGCAACGCGATTTTGGCCAACCGGTTTTTGGTTACCCGGAAACTGGCGCCTTCCTCGCGCATTTCACTGCGAAGCGCGGTCACTTCCTGAACCGTCAGCCCGGATTGCTGGGTGACGACGACCAGGTTCGTGTCCTCGAAGGTCTGATGCAATTCAGCAACGAGCGCTTCTTTACGTGATCGGTCCACTCTTTCGTCTCCGATCTATTAGCCGCCCCCTTGCGGAGCGCAGCCGTTTCAGGATGAGCACGGTCTCACAAACCACCGCACCCGACTCTCCTGTCCGAGAGGTTCAAGCCAAGCCGGCTGTACCGGTGTGACTCTCGACCTCCTGTCTCTTGCAGGCCGGTTTCCCAATTAAACCGCCGGTGAAGGCGGCGCCTGCAGTCTCGGACAGTTCACGGTGTGCCAAACTTCAGCACCTCGTGATAACGCGGCCGGCGAACCGGCCGCGTATTCGCATTACGCAGCGTCCGTCGCGCTGCCAATCTCCAACGACATGCCAGGACCCATGGTGGAAGAAACGGACACCTTCTTGATATAGGTACCCTTCGCACCGCTGGGCTTGGCGTTCGAAATCGCCTTGACGAAGGCGCGCACATTGTCGGCCAACTGCTCTTCCGAAAAGCTCGCCTTGCCGATCCCCGCATGCACGACACCGGCTTTCTCGGCCCGGAAGGTCACTTCGCCGCCCTTTGCCGCCTTGACCGCCGTCTCGACATCCGGCGTCACCGTACCCAGCTTCGGGTTCGGCATCAGACCGCGCGGGCCCAGCACCTTACCGAGCCGTCCGACGATCGCCATCATGTCCGGCGTCGCGACGCAGCGGTCGAAATTCATCTCGCCGCCCTGGATGCGTTCGGCCAAATCTTCCGCGCCGACGATATCCGCGCCGGCCGCCTTGGCCTCATCGGCCTTGTCGCCCTTGGCGAACACCGCCACGCGGACCGTCTTGCCCGTGCCGTGCGGCAATTGCACGACGCCGCGGACCTGCTGATCGGAATGGCGCGGATCGATACCCAGATTCATCGAGATCTCGACCGTCTCGTCGAACTTGGCGCTGGCGCATTCCTTGAGCGCCTTGACGGCGTCCTCAACCGCGACCTCCGTCGACCGGTCGATCTTATCCATCATGCCTTTACGGCGTTTCGTATTCTTCGCTGCCATATCCCTTACCCCGACACTTCCAGGCCCATCGAACGGGCCGAACCCGCGATGATCTTCATCGCCGCTTCAATATCATTGGCGTTCAGATCTACCATCTTCGCCTCGGCGATCTCGCGAAGCTGCGCCTGGGTCACGCTGCCGACCACTTCACGGC
>JAPPPC010000267.1:3123-5247 GCA_028817685.1 Rhodospirillaceae bacterium | reverse complement strand
CGACCCGGCTGCTGAGCTTCCTCGGCAACGTGATCGTCAACGGCAACCCGGAAGTCGAAGGCCGGCCACATCCAGGTGTCGTTCCGCCTCCGGCGATGCCGAAGGACCTGCCGACTCGGACCGCCAAGGGCAGCCACCAACGTCTAGATGAGCTCGGCCCGGAAGGCTTTGCGCAATGGATGCGCGACGAGAAGCGCCTGCTGATCACGGACACGACTTTCCGCGACGCCCATCAATCCCTGCTCGCCACCCGATTCCGGACGCATGATCTGGCGCGAATTGCGCCCTACTACACCCAGGCCCTGCCGGAACTCCTCTCCGTCGAATGCTGGGGCGGTGCCACCTTCGACGTCGCCATGCGGTTCCTCAACGAAGACCCGTGGAAGCGGCTGAAGGTCCTGCGCGAGCAGATGCCCAACACGTTGACGCAGATGCTGCTGCGCGCGTCGAACGCGGTCGGGTACACAAACTATCCCGACAATGTTGTCGAATACTTCGTCGAGAAAGCCGCCGATGGCGGGATGGATCTGTTCCGTGTCTTCGACTCGCTGAACTGGGTCGAAAACATGCGCGTGGCGATGGACGCGGTGCTCAAGAGCGGCAAGCTGTGCGAGGCGACGATCTGTTATTCCGGTGACCTCAGCGACCCGAACGAGACGAAATACACGCTCGATTACTACGTGAAGATGGCCCGTGAACTGGAAGCCGCCGGCGCCCACATTCTGGCGATCAAGGACATGGCCGGTGTCTGCAAACCGGCCGCGATCACGACCCTGGTCAAAACACTGAAGCAGGAGATCAAGCTTCCAATCCACTTCCACACGCACGATACCAGCGGCATCTCCGCCGCGAGCGTCCTGGCTGCCTCTGCCGCCGGTGTCGATGCCGCCGATGCGGCGATGGATTCCATGAGCGGCCTGACCTCGCAACCCAGCCTCGGGTCGATCGCCGAAGCATTGCGGGGATCGGAGCGCGACCCCGGCCTGGACAGAGGCACGCTGCGTGCCATGGCGACCTATTGGGAAGGCGTCCGCCGCTACTACAAGGCGTTCGAGAGCGACCTGCGTTCCGGCATGGCGGAAGTCTACGAACACGCCATGCCCGGCGGTCAGTACACCAATCTGCGCGAACAAGCCCGGGCCCTGGGTATCGAGGAGGCGCGCTGGCCGGAAGTCTCGCGCGCCTATGCCGAGGTCAACGACATGTTCGGCAATATCGTCAAGGTCACGCCGACGTCGAAAGTGGTCGGCGACATGGCCATCTTCATGGTCACTAACGACCTGACACGGGAGGATGTGCTTGACCCTGACCGCGATATCGCCTTCCCGCAATCCGTCATCGAACTGTTCCGTGGCGATTTGGGCAGCCGCAAGGCGGTTTCCCGGAAGTGCTGCAAGCCAAGATCCTCAAAGGCGAGTCGCCCAACACGGAGCGGCCGGGCGCGCATCTGCCGCCGGTCGATCTGGAAGCGGCCCGGGCGGAAGGCGAACAGAAGGTTCACCGCCAACTGCATGATTACGATCTTGCGTCCTATCTGATGTACCCGCAGGTCTATGCCGACTACGCGGCGCATCGGCGGCAGTTCGGCGACGTCGAAGTCTTGCCGACCCCGGTATTTTTCTACGGACCGGAGATCGGCGAGGAAATCTTCATCGATATCGAGCAGGGCAAGCGGCTGATCGTCCGCTACCTCGCTTTGGGCGAACCGAACGAGGAAGGCGAACGCACCGTCTTCTTCGAACTGAACGGCCAGCCGCGAACCGTGAAAGTTGCGGATAAGAGCCTGGCGCATAGCGCCCGCGTCCACCGTAAGGCAGACGAAACGAATGCCGGTCATGTCGCAGCCCCCATGCCGGGCCTGGTGGTCAGCCTATCGGTCGCTGCTGGCGACACGGTCGAAGCGGGCGATCAGATTCTGACCATCGAGGCGATGAAAATGGAATCGACGCTTTACGCCGATGCGGGGGGTAAGGTTGAGGAAATCGTCGCCGCCGCAGGAACGAGGGTTGAAGCCAAGGACCTGCTGGTCGTCATCGACCCGAGTTAGTTCGGCATCGCCTGTTTGATCAGCGGTACCACGGCGATCATTTTGCCGATCGGTCCATCGATGAACCGGTTGAGGGC
>JAPPPC010000267.1:0-3113 GCA_028817685.1 Rhodospirillaceae bacterium | reverse complement strand
CGGTGTAACCAAGGCCGAGAGCAGACCGAGATAGGGCGGCCAGTTGGCCAGATGCCTGTACATGCTTGCCAGGATCTCGGCACGCCCGCCAACCGTGTTCAGGGCCTCCACCAGCGCCCGGACATCGGGCGACATTTCGTCCAAGGTCAGTAGCGGCGGCATCGTGCCTTCAACGGGCGGCGCGCTTAGCGGCACATCGGACACGGAGGCCTGCGCCGCACCGGTCCCATCCAAATACGCAGCCAGCGCGCCAAGCGCGATGATGTTCATCGCATTGCTCTGTTCGTAGGATGCCAAAATCATGTCGATCTGCGATATGTCGTCGGGCGTTAATCCGGCGACCGAAAGCGCCGGCCCCGTCAGGCCCGGCAGTGTCGGGACCGCGAGACCGTCGCGCAGGGCGGCCGCTTCCGCGGTAATAGCGCCGCTGGCGTAGAGCGGCTTGAGTGCCGTCCAGGCCCAATCCAGGCCCCCGGGGAACATCGCGAGGTGCCGCCAGATCAGATTGACGACGGGCACACCCAGGGTCGCCCGAATGTCATCGTACAGCGCCGCGATGTCGCCAGTCGCATCGGCTTCGCGAATTGAGGGAACGGGATCGGCGGAGGGATTCGACATATGTGGATTTCCTTGTGCGAAGAGACGACGCTTTGAGGCGCACTATATCTTTGTTAAAGCATGGTCCGACAGTGATCGTTGGCGGGAGGCGAAAAATGACCGATGAACTCGAAGCGCTAAGAGACTGGATCGGCAAAACGGATACGGCGGAGGAACGTGCCGGCGCCTTCAGGATGCAGGGTCTGGCCGCCCTGCTCGATAAGCAGGCCGTTCCGCAGGAAGGCGACCCGGTTAACCCGATGGGGCATTGGTGCTATTTCACACCGCGCGTTCCGGCAACCGAGATCGGCGCGGACGGTCATCCCGCGCGTGGCGGTTTCATGCCGCCGGTTCCCCTGCCCCGCCGCATGTTCGGCGGGTTTCGCGCAACCCACCACAGGCCGCTCATTATCGGCGAGATGATGCAGCGGGAAGCGCGCATAACCGATGTTCAAATCAAACAGGGCAGCACCGGCACCCTGGTAATTTGTACGGTTCGCAACAGTTTCAGCGGTGAGAACGGCCTCGCCATCGAAGAGGATCACGACTACATCTACCGGGACAACCCGCCGGCAAATGCCAATGACGGCACCGGCGGCAGCGGCAAAACCGGTGCCGCACCGTCCGATCACGCTTGGTCGAAGACGATCACGCCTGATCCTGTGATGCTGTTCCGCTATTCCGCCGTGACGTTCAATGGCCATCGTATTCACTACGATCGGCGATATGTGACGGAAGTCGAAGGGTACCCCGCGCTGATCGTGCATGGCCCTCTCATCGCGACCCTGCTGCTCGAACTGGCTCTGGACAACAACCCTGGCCGCGCGGTGCAAAAGTTCGATTTCCAGGCACGCGCGCCTCTTTTCGACAATGCGCCCTTCACAGTGGCCGGCAAGCCGACGGAAGATGGCTGCTCTTTGTGGTCGACCACACCCGCCGGCACCTATTCTGCCCGTGCCACGGTCGTGTTCGCCTAAGCATAAAGAGGCACAATGGAGTCATCCGCCCCTATCCTGGTCATCGAAGACGACCGCAATATCGCAGACTTGGTGCGCCGCTACCTGGATCGCGCCGGCTTCGAAACGCTTGTCGCCTATGACGGAAACGAAGGCCTTGCGATGGCGAGGGCCCACGCGCCGCGCTTCGTGGTCTTGGACGTCATGCTGCCCGGCATGGATGGTTGGGAGATCTGCAAGGCGCTACGCCGCGATTCCGAGGTCCCGATCCTGATCTTGACGGCACGTGCCGACGAGATGGATCGAGTCGTTGGTCTCTCGATCGGCGCCGACGACTATGTCGTGAAGCCCTTTAGTCCGCGCGAATTGGTCGAGCGCGTGAAGGCCATCCTGCGACGGACAGATACCACTGCGGCGCCGGTGTCGACGGTGTTTCGACATGGCGCGCTGGTGCTCGATACAGAAAAGCGCCGGGTGACGGTGGACGGCGAGTTGACGGCGCTGACACCGTCAGAATTCACTTTATTGCAAACGCTAATCGCCTCGCCGGGCCGCGTTTACACGCGCGAAGACCTGCTGAATAAGCTCTATGTCGGCGGCGAATCCGTCGTCGACCGCGTCGTGGATGTTCATATCGGAAAACTGCGCCGCAAGATCGAACCCGCCCCGTCCGAGCCCCGCTATATCGAAACCGTACACGGCGTCGGTTACCGGTTTACCGACGCGGACGAGTCAGCATGAAGCAACGCCTGCTGTGGAAACTGCTGGCGGTCAATCTGCCGGTCATCGGTATCGTAATCGCCGTGCTGTGGATGGCGATCGATCTGCTTGCGGCCGACTATTTCACCAACCTGATGGAGCAGTACCAGATTTCGCCGGCGGAAACGCATCAGATGTTTCTCGATGCGGTTCATCGCTATTTCATTCAGGCCACCATTGTCGCACTCGCATTGGCCTGTTTGCTCAGCGTGATCTTGACCCGGAAGGTCCTTCGGCCCCTGTCCGATATCGGCGAAGTGACGCACCGCCTGGCAGCCGGCGATTACAGCGCGCGGATCACCGCGAGCTCTTCCGACGAAATCGGCGATTTGGCGGCGGACTTCAATCAGATGGCGGACAGCCTTGAGCATCTCGAAGGCCTACGCCGCACCATGGTCGCCGATTTCGCGCACGAATTGCGGACGCCGCTCACCAATATCCGGGGGTATTTAGAAGCGCTGGCCGACGGTGTCGTAACGCCCTCGAAGGAAACCTACGACCTGCTGCAGGACGAAATCATGCGGCTGGTCCGCCTGGTCGAGGACCTGAACCAGTTGACCAGCGCCGACGCGGCGCGGGCCTATTTGCGACGGGAAAAGATCGATTTGCGGGATTATGTCGAGCGCGCGCTGGCGTTGAACCGGCACGAGTTCGATGCACGCCGCATCACCGTCGATCTCGCCTTCAAAGCCGGCGCCGACGAAGTTCAGGGAGACCCGGACAAGCTTCTTCAGATCCTGCGAAATTTGATCCAGAACGCGTGGCAATACACCCCGGAAGGCGGACACTTCCGCATCGAGG
>JAPPPC010000563.1:3866-5256 GCA_028817685.1 Rhodospirillaceae bacterium | reverse complement strand
GCGGTGCTGCAACTCGCCGTAGCTGTTACGTTCGGTGGGGTTGAGCCGCGCGGCTTCGGCCATGAGGATGACGGCTTCATCCTGCTGGGTCCGCACGGTGACGCTCGTCGCCTCGCAATCGTCCCAGACCTTGTAGCGCTCCTTGATCCGGGCCTTCGGGCCTACCAGCGATTTCGAATCGACCCATTCGTCCGGCACCGCGTCGGCGGCTTCCTTCTTGCGGCCGGCCAGGAACAGTTCCTGGATGCGGTCGGCCGCGTCGGCATAGCCGCGGCGGATCATCATCTCCTTGTGGAAATTCTTGTTCTTGTGGCCCATGCCGCCGATATAGAGCGCCTCGCGCGGCTTCAGCCGGTTCAGCGCGGCGGACACGTCCTCGTCGATTTCCACATGGACGGAGGCCTGGATCTCGAAATTGTGGAAGCCCTTGCCGTTACCGGCGCGCGCGAAGCCCTCTTCCAGCCAGCCCTTATATTCGTGGAAGGTGCCCGGCGTGTAGCCGAGCGGCAGCCAGCCGTCGCAGACTTCCGCGGTGAGGCGGACCGTCGCCTCGTTGCCGGAGCCGATATAGATCGGGATGTCCGGGTTCATGTGCAGGATCGAGGTCAGCGGCTTGCCGACGCCCGCTGCGCCCTCGCCCTCATAGGGCAGTTGCAGCTGCTTGCCGTCATGACTGACGGGGCCCTCGCGCCGAAAGATCTTGCGCATGATCTCCACATAATCCTTCAGCCAGTAATAGGGCCGGCCCCAGGGCTCGCCATACCAGCCTTCGACGATCTGCGGGCCCGACACGCCGAGCCCGGCGAGAAAGCGGCCGCCGCCCACCATGGCGTCGACTGTGCCCGCGCACATGGCGGCGTTCGCCGGCGTCCGGGCCGAGACCTGCATGATGCCGGTGCCGAGCTTGATGCGTTCCGTGACCGCGCCCAGATAGGCGAGCGGCGTCACCGCGTCCGATCCGTAGGCCTCGGCCGTCCAGACCGAATCGTATCCCAGCCGTTCCGCCAGCTGTACCCGTTCGACCGGCAAGTTCATCGTGGCGCCGGAATAGCCGATTGCGAGTCCGAGTTTCATCGCCGTGCTCCGTGTTCAGTGTCGAAAATTCGAATGTGTGCGGCGCGCCTCACGCCGCGTTTTTAGAAACTGCTGCGCTACAGGACACATACGTCATCCCCGTCGCCCCGGACCTGATCCGGGGCCCAGCCCTTATGCCGATCGCGGCGTATCACTGGGTCCCGGCTCTGCGACGCAAAGCGTCTTGGCCGGGACGACAAGAAGATGGTTCTGCAATCACTGTGTCGCGGCAAATTCCAACCGGAACAGAGAGTGGACTACGCGGCGCTTTCCGTCAAAGCCGGCCACGCTTCCTTGTCGTCCAGCACGGTGACCC
>JAPPPC010000563.1:0-3856 GCA_028817685.1 Rhodospirillaceae bacterium | reverse complement strand
CGGTGACCCGGTGCATGACGCGGCGCTGGCCCTGATAATCGTTCAGCGCGTTGTGATGCGTGCAGCGATTGTCCCAAAAGGTCAGCGTGCCCTTCTCCCAGCGCACCCGGCAGGTGAATTCCGGCCGCGCCATGTGGTCGTACAGAAACTGCAGCAGCGGCGCGCTTTCCTCCGGCGTCATGCCCTCGAAACGTTTGGTGAAGGACCGGTTCACATAGAGCCCCTTGCGGCCGGTCTCGCGATGGGTGCGGATGACCGGGTGCACCGCATCCTGTTCCGCGTCTTCGGAATATTTGAACTTCATCGATTTGTTCTTCGCCCGCATTTCCGGGCCGGTCGCGTTGACGCCGAAGCTTTGCGTCGCGCTGTGCACGGCGTTGAGCCCCTCCAGCAGTTCCTTCATGCCGTCCGACAGCGCGTCGTAGGACGCGTACATGCTGGCGAACATGGTGTCGCCGCCGGACTCCGGCACCTCCAGCGCGTATAGCATGGAGCCGAGCGGCGGTTTGGCGACGTAGGAGACGTCGGTGTGCCAGACATTGCCGACATTGCGCGTGTCTTCCGGGTTCTTGGCGACCAGCTGGACGTCGGGATGGCCCTCGACGGTCGGGAAGAAATCGTTGATATGGCAGCCACCGAAATTACGTGCAAAGGCCTTGTGGGCGTCCGGCGTCAGATCCTGGTCGCGGAAGACGACGACCAGATGGTCGAGATGGGCCTGGTGGATCTCATCCAGGACCTCCGGCGCCAAAGGTTGCGACAGGTCGGCACCGAAAATTTCCGCGCCGATCGCGCCGGCCATCGGCTTCACCGTGATGTGTTGGTACGTCATGCTGTTATCCTCGCTAGGCGGTTAGTTTGCCGCGGGCGTCGAGACGCGCGCGCGTGGTGTTCGAAACGGGGGCTGTCAGCATCCCCGCGGTGGAATCGATCAGATTGTCGATGAAGAGCCACAGATCGTCCGGGCGGCCGTCGCCCGTCGCCATGTGCCGTTCCCGGTCGGCCAGCGCGTAGACCATCTGTTTGCTGGCCAGGCGGATGCGCTGTTCCACGATGGCCGGCGGCAGTTCGGCCAGGATCGTGCGCAGCAGGCGCCGGATCGCGGCGAACCCGTGGTCGAAACGGCCGCGGATCAGGTCGCCGATATCGACATCCGGATCGGCGACCGCCTGGGCCAGAAAGCGGACATAGTGGCCGCCGCGCGCCGGGTCGGCGAGCTGTTCGGCCAGGGGCAGGATCATCGCCTCGACGATACTGTGGCAGTCGCCGTCCAGCCCGGCCTTGCTCATCTCGTCCAGCATCGCCAGGCGGCGCTGGTTGATGCCGGCCATGCGGCGCTCGAAGATCGCCAGCATGAGGGCGCGGCGGGAACCGAAATGATAATGCAGCGCCGCCACGTTCTTCTGCCCGGCCGCGCGGTTGATTTCGCGCAGCGACACATTGTTCGCCCCGCGTTCGGCGAACAGGCGCTCCGCCGCGGCGACCAGCTTGGCCCGCGTGTCCGATCCGTCCGACGTCTCCGGCCCGCCTTGCGGCGTCTCGGGGCGTCCCTTGCCTGTCCCATCCATGGCGGCACCGTATTAAATCATATGAATTAATGCAAGTGATTTAATTGCCGTCTTGAGCGGATCGGGGTTCCCCGCTCACGTTGTGCGCGGATATGGCCGGATCGCCGGCGCCGTTCACGCGCGCGCCGATCCGGCACCCGCCCGGTTTCCGCCGGCGCATGGAACGCAACCCGTTCCCCAATTCCCGCGCGCGCCGATCCCGCCGCGCATGCGTACGGTCCATTGGTATCTCTCGCACGACAACCGGCGCCGATCTCACGATGCACCGGCGTCGAATCCACGACGACCGGCGCATATCGCGCGAAGCGCCGGCGCGTATCGCGCGTTCATCGGTGCCCATCGGCTGGATCGCCGGCGCGCATCGCACGGAGCAGCGGTGCCTATCGCACGAAACACGGCGCTCATCTGGTAGACCGCCGCCCGGACGACGGACACCCATTCCACGGACCACAGCCGCCCGTCGCACGACCATCGGCGAGAATCGCGTAGAGCAACGTTGGGCATCGCACGACCGTCGGCGCCCATCGGACAGATCCCTGGCGTGCCTCGCACGAACGTCGGCGCCCGTTACGTTTGCCGCCGATACGCATCGCGCGGAGCAACAGAGAGTATCGCACGAAGCACGGTGCTCATCGGGTCGATCGCCGCCCGGACGACTGACGGCCATTCCAAGAACCGCAGCCACCCGTTGCACGGCCGTCGGCGCGTATCGTGCGGAGCAGCGGCGGCTATCGCACGACCGTCGGCGCCCATCTGGCAGACCGCTGTCTGGACTGCTGAAGCCCATTACACGGACCACAGCTGCTCGGCGCACGAATATCGGCGAGCATCGCGCGAAGTACCGGCGCCTATCGTACGGCCATCGGTGCCGATCCCACGGGCGGCAGCTGCCCATAGCGCTCCGCAACGCGGCAGATCAATATTAAATCAGTTGATTTAATATGGCTGATAAAATTGCAAAAGCCCCCTCCTAACCAACACACCGCGGGCCCGCGCCGGTCTTGTGCGCGGCGCGGATTACTTGCTGGCCAGATGGTCCTTGGTCATGCGGGCATAGTCGTCGCCGCGGGTCAGCTGCTTCATCAGATCGGCCGGCGCGACCCCTTCGATGTCCTTCGGGGCCGTGCCCTCGCGCAGCGCCTTCAGCGTGTTGTAGACGGCCTGGATGCCGGCCATGATCGGCATGTGGCCCTGCAGCCCGATGCGGACGCCGAGCCGCCCGAGTTGGGCCTTGTCTTGCAGTTCTGGTCCCAGGCTGCCGAGGAAGATCGGGATGTTGATCTCGTTGCCGATCCGCTCGAGCTCATCGGGCGTGTTGATGCCGACGAAGAACATCGCATCGACGCCTGCCGCCTCATAGGCCTTGGCGCGGGCGATCGCGTCATCGAGACCGGTGATCTGCGGGGCGCTGGTTCGGCCGGCCACCACCAGGCTCGAATCCTGGCGGCCTTCCAGGGCGGCGCGCATTTTGCCGACGCCTTCCTCCAGCGAAATCAGTTCCGCACCGCCGGTCTGACCATAGGGTGTGGGCAGGATGGTGTCTTCGATGGTCAGCGCGGCGACGCCCGCGGATTCCAGCTCCTCGACCGTGCGCCGGACATTCAGCGCATTGCCGTACCCATGATCCGCATCGACCAACAAGGCGAGATTTCCGGCGCGGCAAATGCGGTAGGCCTGCTGCGCGAACTCGGTCAGTGTCAGGACGATCAGATCCGGCGCGCCGAGCACGGAAAGCGAGCCCACCGATCCGGCGAACATGCCGACTTCGAAGCCGAGGTCCTCGGCGATCCTTGCGGAAATGGCGTCGTATACCGAGCCGGGGTGGATGCATTCGTCGCCATCGAGAAGCGCGCGAAACCGCTCGCGCCGTTCAGTCCAGTGCATGTTGGAAATTCCTTATCGTCAGAGGTGTCAATTCGGTGCCGATGCGACCGCGATACCGCCACGGAGGGCGCCCGCTTCGACATTTCGCCAGAGCACCGCGTGATCGTCCGGCAGCGCGCGGCTGTTCGGCATCGAGAGCCACAAGCGGTGCAAAAGCCGGCCTTGTGAGCCGCCGTCATCCTGGTAGGCGGTTCGGGCGTGATAGATGACATGGTTGTTTAGAAATTGCATATCGCCGCTTTGAAAACGGAACGACATGCAGAACTCCGCCGCCAGTTCGGCGAGAGTATCCAGCGCTTCCACTTGCTGTGCGGTCAGTTTGTTCCGTGGATCGATTTCTTCGGCCGCTTCCACGTAGGTCCGGGAATAATGGCTCGTAAACCGTCCGTCACGCTGCCCGAAGA
>JAPPPC010000712.1 GCA_028817685.1 Rhodospirillaceae bacterium | reverse complement strand
TCCCAGAATTCCTTCACCTTGGCGAAGAAACCCTCGGATTCCGGGCTGAAGGAGCGGCCGGCGCCTGCATTTTCGAACTCTTTCAGCAGGTCGCGCTGCTTGCGCGAGAGATTCACCGGGGTCTCGATCCGCGCTTCGACATACATGTCGCCACGCTGGCGCGCATTCAGGACCGACATGCCCTTGCTGCGCAGGCGGAACTGTTGGCCGGTCTGCGTTCCCGGCGGCACATTGACCTTCGCCTTGCCACCATCGATCGTCGGCACCTCGACCTCACCGCCAAGCTCCGCCGCCGTCATCGACATCGGCACCTTGCAAAAAATATCGGCCTGGTCCCGTTGGAACAGCCGGTGCGGGCTGACGCTGAGGAAGATGTAAAGGTCGCCCGCCGGCGCACCGTTCAATCCGGCCTCGCCCTCGCCGGACAGGCGGATGCGGGTTCCGTCTTCGACACCCGGCGGGATTTTCACCGACAGCGCCTTTTCCTTCTGGGTCCTGCCCGTGCCGTTGCAGCCTTGGCAGGGTTTGTCGATTACCTGGCCGGCGCCGCGGCAACCGGGGCAGGTTCGCTCGACGGTGAAGAACCCCTGCTGCGATCGAATTTTGCCGGCGCCATGGCATGTTGGACAAGAAACGGGCTGTGCGCCGCCTTCCGCGCCGCTGCCGTCGCAGGACTCGCAGGACACCGCGGTCGGAACCCGGATCTCCGCCGAACGGCCGCCGAAAGCGTCCTCCAACGAAATTTCCAGGTTGTACCGCAGGTCAGAGCCGCGGCGGTTGGCCCCGCGGCCCCGTCGGCCGCCGCCCATGAACTCGCCGAACATCTCGTCGAAGATATCGGCGAAGCCCGATCCGAAATCGAACCCGCCAGCCTGACCGCCGGCGCCGCCATTTTCGAACGCGGCGTGCCCATATCGGTCATACGCTGCCCGCTTCTCCTCATCCTTCAGGATTTCGTAAGCGAGATTGATTTCCTTGAACTTCTGCTCGGCCTCGTCATCACCCGGATTGCGGTCCGGGTGATATTGCATCGCCAGGCCGCGGAAGGCCTTTTTTAAATCGGCATCACTCGCATCGCGCGCCACGCCGAGAATTTCATAAAGATCCTTGGCCATCCCCCACCCCTAGGGAAGCGGCCGGCCGGAGTGTTGTCCGACCGGCCTTTGCATGAGTGTCACCGCGGTCGCGGCGCTATCTCCCCCATCGCGCCACATGCCCAACAAAATCAGGCCGACTTATCCTTGTTGTCGTCGTCGACTTCCTCGAAATCGGCATCGACAACATTTTCGTCCGTCGGGGCATCGTCACCCATCGGGGCATCCGTTGCAGCGGCGGCGTCTTCCTGCGTCGCCTTGTAGATGGCCTCGCCGAGCTTCATGGAGGATTGCGACAGCGCTTCCGTCTTGGCCTTGATGTCTTCGCCGTCCTCGCCTTCGAGCGATTGCTTCAGGGCCGCCACATCGGCTTCGATCTGCGTTTTGTCGGCTTCCTCGATCTTGTCCCCATGTTCCGACAGGTTCTTCTCGGTCGAGTAGATAAGGCTGTCGGCGCCATTGCGAAGCTCGATCAACTCGCGCCGTTTCTTGTCTTCCGACGCGTGCGCTTCGGCATCCTTGACCATCTGGTCAATATCTTCGTCGCTGAGACCGCCGGACGCCTGGATCCGGATCTGCTGTTCCTTGCCGGTCCCTTTGTCCTTGGCCGACACGTTGACGATGCCGTTTGCATCGATATCGAACGTGACATCGATCTGCGGCAGGCCGCGCGGCGCCGAGGGGATGCCGACCAGATCGAACTGGCCAAGCACCTTGTTGTCCGCGGCCATTTCGCGTTCGCCCTGGAAGACCCGGATCGTGACCGCTGTCTGATTGTCCTCCGCGGTCGAGAACACCTGGCTTTTCTTGGTCGGGATCGTCGTGTTGCGATCGATGAGCCGGGTGAACACGCCGCCCAGGGTTTCGATACCGAGCGACAGAGGCGTGACGTCGAGCAGCAGCACGTCCTTGACGTCGCCCTGCAGAACGCCGGCCTGGATCGCTGCGCCGATCGCAACCACCTCATCCGGGTTGACGCCGCGATGCGGATCGCGTCCGAAGAAGTCCTTTACCGTGTCGATGATCTTCGGCATGCGGGTCATGCCGCCGACCAGAATAACCTCGTCGATTTCGCTGGCTTTGAGGCCGGCATCCTTGAGCGCTTTCTGGCACGGATCGACGGTACGCTGTACCAGATCGTCGACCAGCGCTTCGAGCTTGGCGCGCGTCAGCTTCATGTTGAGGTGCTTCGGCCCGCTTTGGTCCGCGGTAATGAAGGGTAGGTTGATCTCGGTCTGGGTCGAGCTGGAAAGCTCGATTTTCGCTTTCTCGGCCTCTTCCTTGAGGCGCTGCAGGGCGAGCTGATCGCCGCGCAGATCGATGCCCTGCTCGCGTTTGAACTCGTCACAGAGGTACTCAATGATCCGCTGGTCGAAATCTTCGCCGCCGAGGAAGGTGTCGCCGTTGGTCGATTTCACTTCGAAAACGCCGTCGCCGATCTCCAGGATCGAGACGTCGAAGGTGCCGCCGCCGAGGTCGTAGACGGCAATCGTGCCGGCTGATTTCTTCTCCAGCCCATAGGCGAGGGCCGCGGCAGTCGGCTCGTTGATGATGCGGAGCACTTCCAGGCCGGCGATTTTGCCCGCGTCCTTCGTGGCTTGGCGCTGGGAATCGTTGAAATAGGCGGGAACGGTGATAACCGCCTGGGTCACCGTGTCACCGAGATAGGCTTCCGCGGTCTCCTTCATTTTCTGCAGAATGAAACCGCTGATCTGGCTTGGTGCGTAGCTCTTGCCATCGCCGCCTTCGACCCACGCATCGCCATTGTCACCGGCGATGATGTTGTACGGCACGAGGGCCTTGTCCTTCTCCACCTCGGCATCGCCATCGCGGCGGCCGATCAGGCGTTTGATCGAGAAGAATGTGTTCGTCGGGTTGGTGACGGCCTGACGCTTGGCGGAATGGCCGACAAGACGTTCGTCGCCATCCGCGAACGCCACCATCGACGGTGTCGTGCGATGGCCTTCCGCGCTCTCGATGACTTTCGGGCTCGTGCCCTCCATGACGGCGACGCAGGAATTCGTGGTTCCCAGATCGATGCCGATGACTTTGCTCATAACGATTTACCCTCTTCTTGCAGCAACTCTCGCCGACCTGACGGGCAGCCCCGGCAAAAGCCCTATTAAACCTTGGATCACATAAATTTTATTGACAGTCGCACATATGGGAACGGCGCAAATCGGCTGCAAGCCACTGAAGCGCATAAAATTGCACCAAATTCCCCTTTAAGACCGGACAAATCAGGCCGTGTGCGTGTGGACCGGGTCGGAATCACGCGGTGGTATCCACATGTTCGACATCGTCGGGCGATTCGTCCGAGCTGCCCTTCGCGACGCCGACCATGGCGGGCCGCAGCAGCCGTTCGTGCATGATGTAGCCGGGTTGCATCATTTCGACAACCGTGCCGGCCGGTTTCCCGGTGTTCTCAAGCTCGAACATCGCCTGATGCTTCTCATAGTCGAATTTCTCGCCGAGTGGCAGAATTTGCTGAATTCCGTGCTTTTCAAAGCCGGCCAGCAATTCTTTTTCGGTCATTTCGACGCCGACGACGAAATTCTTCGCAGCTTCATCACCCGAACGTAACTCTTCGGGCACCGCCGCCAGCGCTCGATGCAGATTATCGGCGACATTCAATAGATCTTTCGCCAACCCGCTCGCCGCGAATCGCAGCGTATCTTCCCGTTCGCGTTCGGTGCGACGGCGGATATTTTCGGTCTCCGCCATGAGGCGCAGCATCCGGTCGTTTGCGGCTGCCAGTTCGGCTTCGAGTTCGGCGATACGATCTTCCGGTGTCGCCTCCTGGGCCGGCTCCTCCGATTGCTCGGGTTGTTCCGGGGCGGCATCCTGTGCCGCGCCTTCGGCTTCGACTTCCGGCGTATCCGCCGCGTTCTTTTCTTCTTCCGTCATTTGTAGTCCCTTGTCACTCAGCCAATCACCCGGCCGACGATCTTCGCCGTATAATCGACCATCGGAATGATCCGGCCGTAATTCATGCGCGCGGGGCCGACGACACCAATGGCGCCGACGATCTTTTCCTCGCTGTTGGAGAACGGTGCGATGATCACCGAACAGCCTGCCAGCGAGAATAATTCGTTATCGGCCCCGATAAAGATTTGGACGCCTTCCGCACCTTCCGTTGCCTCGATCAAGCTCAAGAGCGCCTCATTGGTCTCCAGCTTTTGAAACAGCGCGCGGATACGCTCTAGATCGGCCATGCCGGTCACATCTTCAAGCAAATTCGCCTGACCGCGGACGATTAGCACGTCGTCCCCGATCCCGGCGTTGGACCAGGTCGCCAATCCGGCTTCGACGACGCTGCGGCTCAACTGGTCCAGCTCCGCCCGCTCGGCCGCGATCTGCGTGCGGACGCGCTCTTGGGCTTCGCCCAGCGTTCGTCCCGCGACATGGGCCGAAAAGAAGTTGCTCGCTTCGATCAGGCTCGATGCCGGCATGCCGAGGGGTAGATCGATCACCCGGTTCTCGACCAACCCGTCCTGATTGACGATGACGACCAGGGCGCGGCCCGGACCCAGGCTGACGAACTCGATATGCTTTAGCGGCGCTTCCTTCTTCGGCGCAACGACCAGGCCGGCGCAATGCGACAGGCCGGAAAGCAACGAAGATGTTTCCTCCAGAACCTGGTTGAGGGTGCGGCCCGACGCGGCGCACTGGGCCTCGATATTCTTTCGGTCCGTTTCCGTCAAATTGCCGATTTCCAGGATGCCGTCGACGAAGAGTTGCAGTCCGGCATCCGTCGGCAACCGCCCGGCGGAGGTATGCGGTGCGTAAAGGAGCCCAGTTTCCTCCAGATCGGCCATCACATTGCGGATCGTCGCCGGCGACAAGGACATGCCGAGCTTGCGCGAAAGCGAGCGCGAGCCGATTGGCTCGCCCGTCTCGACATACGCCTCGACCACGAGACGCAGCACCTCTCTGGAACGTTCGTTCAAATCCGGGACCATGGTGAGCCGGAATGTAGTAACGCCCTTCTAAGGCGTCAATGACGCCGGTTTCGACTCGATTTGAGGGTGTACGGCGTTTCTGGAGCACAAGGCCCATGCCGGTCGTGATCGCGCTAGACAGTCGCGGTGACAAGGATTAGCGTCCCCGCCATCTCAGATTTCAGTCAAGGACACAAACCATGAAGCGACCTTCTGGCCGCGCTCCGGACGCGTTGCGCGACGTTATCCTGGAAACCGGCGTGTCGAAATATGCGGAAGGCTCGTGCCTCGCGAAATTCGGCGAGACCCATGTGTTGTGCACCGCCAGTATCGAGGACCGGGTGCCGCCTTTCTTGCGCAATTCGGGCAAGGGTTGGGTGACAGCAGAATACGGCATGCTGCCGCGCTCGACCGAGACCCGTATCGATCGGCGCCGGGCGGCTGAATCCGGTCGAACGCAGGAAATTCAACGCCTTATCGGTCGCAGCTTGCGGGCTGTGACCCGATTGGACGGCTTCGGTGAACGGCAGATCCGGGTCGATTGTGACGTGCTGCAGGCGGATGGCGGTACGCGGACGGCCGGCATCACCGGCGGCTACGTCGCGCTTTATCAGGCGTTCCAGCATATGCAATCCGTCGACGCGATTGCCGAAATTCCGATGTCCGACTCGGTCGCTGCCATCTCGTGTGGACTTTGGGAGGGCACCGCGGTCCTGGATCTCGATTATGCCGAAGATTCGACCGCGCAGGCCGACGCCAATTTCGTCTTCACCGGCAGCGGTGGGATCGTCGAGGTGCAAGGCACGGCGGAGGGCGATCCATTCTCGCAGGACGAGTTCCTTGCCCTCATGGCGCTGGCACGGAAAGGCATTGAAGAGTTGGGCGTGCTGCAAAAAGCCGCGCTTGCCCCATGACGCGCCGCTTCGAAGGCGGCCGGCTGGTCGTGGCCAGCCATAATCCGGGCAAGGTTCGCGAAATCGACGACTTGCTGCAATCCTACGACGCCGAGCCGGTTTCGGCTGGCGAGTTGGGATTGCCGGAACCGGTCGAGGACGGCTTGACCTTCGTGGCCAATGCCATTCTCAAGGCGGAATCGGCGGCGACCCGGTCCGGTTTGCCGGCCTTGTCCGACGATTCCGGCCTCGCCGTCGCGGCGCTGGATGGCGCGCCGGGAATCTATTCCGCCCGATGGGCCGGCCCTGAGAAGGATTTCCAATACGCGATGCAGCGCGTGCAGGATGAGGTTGGCGATGCTCCCGACCGCAATGCTCAGTTCATCTGTGTGCTGGCGCTTGCCTGGCCGGACGGGCATGTCGAAACTTTCGAAGGGACGGTCGACGGTACGCTTGTCTGGCCGCCGCGGGGCGACCGCGGCTTTGGGTATGACCCGATGTTCCTGCCGAAGGGACATGACGAAACCTTCGGCGAGATGGATCCGGCACACAAGCACGCGATTAGCCATCGCGCGGCTGCGTTCCGGCAGCTCGTCGCGGCCTGTTTTGAGTCGCGCTGAATACCCATGGTCACGGCAGAAGATTTTGTCCTGTACGTTCATTGGCCTTTCTGTCTGTCGAAATGTCCCTATTGCGACTTCAACAGTCATGTCCGCGAAACCATCGACGAGGCACGGTGGCGGGATGCCCTGGTCCGCGAGCTGGACAGTGTCGCGGCGCTGACGCCGGGGCGAGCCGTCGCCAGTATATTCTTCGGCGGCGGCACACCCTCCCTTATGGCGCCTGCAACCGTCGCCGCTCTGCTGGATCGGGCAGCGTCGCACTGGACGCTCGCGCCCGACATCGAGATTACCCTGGAAGCCAACCCGACCTCGGTCGAGACAGCCCGTCTGACGGAAATTCGCGCTGCCGGTGTCAACCGGGTATCGCTCGGCGTCCAGGCGCTGGACGATACGGCGTTGCGGTTTCTTGGGCGCGGGCATAGCGCCGCCGAGGCCTTGGACGCGGTCCGGACGGCCGCTTCGCTGTTCGATCGATTTTCCTTCGATTTGATCTACGGGCGTCCCGAGCAAACAGCCGCCGATTGGACACGGGAACTGCGGGACGCCTTGGGCCATGCCGGCGATCATCTGTCCGTCTACCAGCTGACCCTCGAACCGGACACGCCGTTCCACGCCCTGTGGCGGCGCGGCAAGCTAGACCCGTTGGACGAGGATGCGGCTGCGGCTCTTTTTGAAGTGACGCAAGACGTGCTCGAAAGCGCCGGTCTTCCCGCCTATGAGATTTCCAACCACGCCGCGCCGGGTATGGAAAGCCGTCACAATCTGATCTATTGGCGCTATGGCGATTATGCCGGCATCGGTCCCGGCGCCCATGGTCGCCTTACCGTTGACGGCGCGAAGCTGGCGACGCAGAGAATTCGCAGTCCGGAAGCCTGGCTCGCTCAGGTCGATGAGCGGGGTGATGGTGCTGAGGTGCCCGAGGCGCTGGATGTGGAAACGCAATTCACCGAGATGATGCTGATGGGGTTACGGCTCGCCGAAGGTGTGCCGGCCGCCCGTGTTCGGCAATATCGTGGATGCGATGTCGAGGCGGCGTTCGATCCCGGCAGATTGAATTCGCTGATCCGGAACAAATTGCTGGAACGGACGGATGACCGTGTGCGCACCACGAAGGCAGGCCGTACCCGGCTCGACGCCGTGATCGCGCATCTGCTGAACTAATTCGTTACCGTGGTGAAGCTTTGCGGCGCCGAACGGCGGCTGTTGACGCCCTTGCGCGTCACTTCTTGGATGGTGAAGGCGCGTTCTGCAATGCCTTCCGGCCGCAGTCGAAAAATTCCGTCGACACCCAGAAATCCGTTCTCGTCGGTCAGGGCTGTGACGGAATAGTCCGGTCCGGTTTCCCCTTGCGCCAGCACGACCGCAAGCGCCGTCGCATCGTAGGCAAGGCTCGCCAGCCTGGGCGGCGTCCGGCCGAACGCTTTCTTGAATCGAACGCCGAAATGGGCCCGTTCTTCTTCCGGTGTTCCGGCAAACCAAGCACCGATGAGTGCCGGTTCCGATCCGAGATTGGAAATCAGGTCCCAGGAGCGCAGCCCGAGCAACCGGACTGCTGGCTGATCGACATCGTAGTAGGACAGCAGCGACGACAAAGTCCGCAACCGCTCCCCGCTTTCCGGCAGTAATACAGCGTCGTAGGGCAGTGGACCGATCGTGTCGATTTTTTCGAGCCGCCGCAGGGCACGCAGCGAAATCTCGTCACCTTTCTCCTCCAATGCCTTGCGCTGTGCCAGCAGCGCCTGATGCCGTGTCGTGTAGTTGGAGAAGGCCTTCACCTGGCCGGACAGGTCGGCTGCGTCCGTGGCGTAGTACATGGTGCGAACAACCGAGCCGCCGACCGACTCAGCGACCGTACGCGTGGCATTGACGACTTCCGTGCCGTAGGCGTCGTTCGGCGCGAGAACGGCAAACCGGGACAGGCCTTCGGCCAGCGCATACCCTACAATCGCTTTGACCTGTTGGCGCGGGACGAAACCGAGAATGAAGACGCCGTCGCCCGCGACTTCACGCGAGTTGGAAAACGCGACGATGGAAATGCCGGCTTCGCGGGCCAGCGGTGTCGCACCCTTCACGGCTGATGCGTGCAGCGGTCCAAGTATCAGCTGTGCCCGGGCCTTGATCGCGGCTGTCGCGGCGGCCTGTGCTCCAGCCGCCGTTCCTTTGGTGTCATACGGCAGTAGGGTGAATGTTTTGTCGGCCAGTTCGAACATCGAGAGCTGAGCCGCGTCCAGCATCGCCTTGCCCAGCGGTGCGCTGGGGCCGCTGAGAGGGAGTAAAAGGGCGACCCGTGCTTCTTGCGGACCGGCCGGCGCCTGCTCTGGCTTTGCAGCTGTTTCGGCGGGTTGCTCTTTCGTGCCTTCCGCCGGTTTTTTGGCATCGGCCGGCGGTGTCGGTTGTGTCTGCTCAGTGGGCGGTTTTTCCGGAGTCGATTCAGTGCTTTGCGGCGCCGGTTCGAAATTGCGGAACTTAGGTTCTTCTTTTACCGTGGTTTGTACACAACCGGTGACGGCGAACAGCACCAAGACCGTGACCGTCGCCGCATGGCGTATATTTCGCATCGTTTCTACCAATCGCATGACGTTCAGCCCTTGAAAGCAAGTAAACCGACACCGGGCCTTTATATCGTCGCGACGCCGATCGGCAACCTTCGCGACATGACTTTTCGTGCGGTCGACACGTTAATGGCAGCAGATGTGATCGCCTGCGAGGATACGCGGGTCACGGCAAAGCTCCTTTCAGCCTATGAAATCGGCACGGCTACCGTCGCATATCATGAGCATAATGCGGCGAAAATGCGACCGGTGTTGCTTGACCGGCTCCGGCAAGGCGAAATCGTTGCGTTGGTAAGCGATGCCGGAACACCCTTGATTTCCGATCCCGGCTACAAGCTTGTGCGGGCCGCCGTCGACTCCGACGTCGCCGTGACCTTGGTGCCCGGTGCAAGCGCGCCGATAACCGCGCTGGCAGCCGCGGGTTTGCCAACGGACCGATTTTTGTTTGCCGGTTTCTTGCCCTCGCGTACGGCCGCGCGCCGACGGGCGCTTTCATTGGTCGAGAATGTTTCGGCGACGTTGGTGTTTTTCGAATCAGCCAGGCGGTTGGCGGCCAGTTTGCAGGACATGCATGCGGTATTGGGACTTCGGCAAGCCGTCGTGGCGCGGGAACTGACCAAGCGATTCGAGGAGTTTCGCCGCGGGTCGCTCGATACGCTTGCCGACCACTATGCCGCGGTGGGCCCTCCTAAAGGGGAAATCGTCGTCCTGATTGCGCCGGCCGATGAGTCTGCCGCACAGCCGGAGGATTTGGATGCCCTGTTGCGCGATGCGCTCGATGGAATGAGCGTGCGCGACGCTGCGGCGACCGTCAGTGCGGCGACCGGCCGGCCGCGCCGGGAAGTGTACGCCCGGGCACTCGAGTTGGATCGTACGGGATGACAGAAACCGCCGCGCGGCGGCGCGCCTGGCGGCGCGGTCTGTTGGCGGAGACGCTGTGTGTCGTCTGGCTTCGCATTCTCGGCTATCGCGTGCTCGCACAACGTCTGCGGACCCCCGTCGGGGAGATCGATATTCTCGCCCGACGGGGCGATGTGCTCGCGGTAATCGAGGTCAAGGCCCGGCGCACGCGGGCCGCCGCATTGGAATCGATAACCGCCCGGCAACGCGGGCGGTTGCAGCGCGCCGTGCAATGGTTCATTGCCGGCAGACCGGACCTGGCGGCATTGCGGATTCGATTCGATGTGATCGCGATCATCCCCTGGCGCTGGCCGGTGCGGATAATTGACGCTTGGCGACCGGAGAATGACTAGTTAGATAGAGAACATGCGAACACATGCTTCCTCCCCCATGCGATCGATTTGCGCTGCCGCCCTTCTTCTGATGTCAGCGAGCTTGTCCGGATGCGTCGGGCTGGCCGTCGGCGCCGGGGCGACCGCCGGTACCGCTGCGTTGCAGGATCGTGGCCTGGGCGGTGCGATTGACGACACCGTTATCCATGGCAAGATCACCAGCGCCTATCTCTCCAACGACGTTAAGTTCAAACTTATCGCCGTAAAAGTTCATGAGGGAAGGGTCCTACTGACCGGCAACGTTCCGAAACCGGAAGATCGGGTAGAAGCCGTGCGGCACGCCTGGAAGGTCGAAGGCGTCAAGACCGTCATCAACGAGATAACGGTTGAGGATGACAGCGGTGTCCTGGACCTGGCGCGCGACAAGTGGGTTTCGACACAGCTTCGCCTGAAAATTACCTTCGACGGCAAGATCAAGGCGATCAATTACGCAATCGATACCGTGAACGGGACGGTCTATCTGATGGGGATCGCGCAAAACGAACGGGAACTCGCCTTGGTTCGCAACCATGCGCGGAGCCTCGACTATGTGCGGCGGGTGGTCAGTCACGTGCGCATCAAGCGCGACGGCACGACGTAAGCCGCGGCCGATGTCCCCGACGGAGCAGGCAAAAACCACATTGCGCGATATCGGCGCGGCGCCTGATGCGCCGTTCGAAATTGCGGAAGCGGCGCTTGCCTTGGCGTCCTTGGACCGGCCGCGCGTGCCGCTCGACCGGTATCACCGTCATCTCGTTACCTTGACCGAGGATATCGGCCATCTCGCAGCCGGCTGCACGAGCCTGGAAGACAGGCTGGCGGCGCTCAACAACGTTCTCGTCGATAAGCACGGCTACGCCGGTGACCAGCTGAACTATGACGATCTGCAGAATGCCAACTTGATCCGCGTTATCGACCGTAAGAAGGGCCTGCCGGTCGCCCTAGGCATTCTCTACATCCATACGGCCCGTGCGCAGGGGTGGAAAATCGACGGTTTGGCCTTTCCCGGCCATTTCCTGCTGCGCCTTACGGAAGGCGGCGAACGGCTGGTCATGGATCCGTTCCACGCGGGTGCCGCGCGGCAGACGCATGAGTTGCGCGATCTGCTGAAGGCGATGTCTGGCAACGATGCAGAATTGCGACCGGAACACTACGCCGAGGTGTCTGACCGGGAAATCCTGCTGCGCCTGCAGAACAACATAAAACTGCGCCTGATACAGCAGAACGATGCGGCCGGTGCCGAGGCGGTCGTCGCGCGTATGTTGATGCTTGCGCCGGAGCAGACGGCGCTGTGGTGGGAAACCGGCGTGCTTAACGCGCAGGCCGGTCAATTGCAGGCCGCCATCGAGGCGATCGAGCGGTTTATCGAACTGGACGCCCGCCCGCAGCCGCGCCAGGAAGCGGCAATCTTTCTGCAGAAACTGCGCGATCGGCTGAACTGACCCGAGGTCACGAAGATTTAGGTTGGCGCTGCGGCATAAATGCGGACAAACTATTCGGCGAATAACAGCGACAGCTGAACCACCAGAGCAGGGAGATTGTCATGAAACGAATCGTTGTTGGTATTGCGGCGTTGGCAGCGGGCCTCACGATGGCGCTGCCCGCACAGGCGGCGAAAAACGTCAAGGTGACGCCGTTGGGCAGCGTAGACGGGGAGTTCTGCCGCCTCGACCGGGCGCTGATCTTCGAGGATCCTGACGGTACGCGCATCCTCTACGATGCCGGCCGCACCGTCGCCGGACCGGACGATCCGCGTCTCGGCAAAATCGATGCGGTGCTGATCAGCCACGTGCATGGCGATCATTTGGGCGATCGGCGCATCGAAAAGGTCAATGACGGAACCTGCGCCAAGCCGAAATTCCCGGTCAAGCTGGTGCCGTCAGCCAACAGTGTGCAGATCGCGCACGCCAAGAAGGCGAAGATCGTCACCGGCAGCGAAATGCCGCGCATGCTTGGAGCCAAGCTAAAGGCCCTTGGCGGCAATCCGAAAGATTCGCAGCTCGTCCGGTTCGGCGCGCTGCGCAAGATCGGCGGTGTCGCAATTACGACCGTGCCTGCGGCGCACAGCAATGGGCTCGGCGGTGCGTTCATCGGCGGCGAGCTGGGCAAATCGATGGCGGCCGCAGGCCTCACCGCCTATGTCGGTCCGCCGACCGGCTACGTGTTGAAATTCAGCAACGGGCTGGCGGTCTATCTGTCGGGCGATACGGGCATTACGGCGGAACAGGATCTGGTGGTCCGCGGCCACTATGGCGCCAATCTGGCGGTCATCAATATCGGCAATGTCTTTACGACGGGACCGGCGGAAGCGGCCTATGTGGTCAATTCCCTGTTCAAACCGGCATCGGTCATCGCCTCGCATGCCAATCAGGAAGCGACCAAGAACGGCAAAGTCCGTGCCGGTACGAAAACCGAAAAGTTCGCCAAGATGGCCAACATGCCGGTGCATGTCCCGCTCAGCGGCAATACGATGGAATTCGATGCCAGCGGGAAATGCGTCAACGGGTGCTGAGCGCCGCTGAATTAAACCTGAACGACCCCGCTTCGGCGGGGTCTTCTTTGTCTGGGAGGAAATCGGATGGATTGCAGAATGGACGGCCGGACGGCGATCGTGACCGGCGGCAGTATGGGGTTGGGCCGGGCGATAGCGCATGAATTTGCGCGTTCCGGCGCCAATGTCGCCATGGTGGCGCGCCGGCAAGATGTGCTTGACGAGGCGAAGGCGGAAATTGCGGCGGACGCGGCAGGGAAGGTCGCGGGCTTCGTCTGCGATATGAGCGACGCGGCGGCGATCGGTCCCATGTTCGATGCCGTGACGGCGGCGTTGGGGCCGGCCGACATCATCGTGAACAACGCCGGGTCTTCGCAGCGGGGTCCATTTCTCGAGATCACGGATGCGATGTGGCAGGCCGATCTGGAGCTGAAACTGTTCGGCGCCATCCGCCTGACGCGGTTGGCCTTTCCGGGCATGATCGAGCGGCGCTGGGGGCGGATCATCAATGTGCTGAATGTCGGTGCGAAGGCGCCGCCGGCGACCGGTGCGCCTACCGTCGTGTCCCGGGCGGCGGGCATGGCTCTGACCAAGGTCTTGGCCGGTGAGGGCGCGCCGCACAACGTGCTGGTCAACGCGCTGTTGGTCGGCCGGATCGTGAGCGACCAGATTGCCCGGCGACACGCTGCGGCCGCTACCAACCAGAGCCTGGAGGATTACATCGCTGAAGCCGGCGAGGCGATCCCGATGGGCCGTATGGGGACGGCGCAGGAATTTGCCAATATGGCGACTTTCCTGGCTTCGGATGCGGGCTCCTACGTCACCGGCACGGCGATCAATGTGGATGGCAACCTGTCGTCAGTCGTTTAGGCGGGCTATATAGTCGCGCAAGATTTTCACAGAAATAGACCGAAACGGGAATCCGGCCATGAGTCTGAACGTCGCCATCCAGATGGACCCGATCGACAGCATCGACATTGCAGGGGACAGCACGTTCGTGCTGGCCTTGGAGGCGCAGCGGCGCGGGCACAGCCTGTACTACTACCTGCCGCAGGCGCTGACCTACCGGGACGGCAAGGTTACCGCCCGCAGCCAACCCCTGACGGTGCGGCGGGAAGAAGGCAACCATTTCGACGTCGGCGAGTCCGAATTGCTGGATCTGGCAAAAGTGGACTTGGTGCTGATGCGTCAGGATCCGCCATTCGATATGGCCTATATCACCGCGACGCATATGCTCGAGCACATCCACCCCGATACGCTCGTGGTCAATGACCCGGCCGAGGTTCGTAACGCGCCCGAAAAGATTTTCGTCACTCGATTTCCCGAACTGATGCCGCCGACCTTGATCACCTCGAGCCGCGAGGAAATTCTCGAGTTTCGCGCCGAGTACGAAGACATCATCGTCAAGCCGCTATATGGCAATGGCGGGGCCGGGGTGTTTCATATCAAGCCGGGCGATGAAAATTTAAGCGCCTTGCTTGAATTGTTCACCGAACTTTACCGGGAGCCCATTATCGTTCAGCGCTATCAGCCGGAAGTCCGAGAAGGCGACAAGCGGATCATCCTGGTGGACGGCGTGGCGGTCGGCGCGACCAATCGGGTGCCGCAAGAAGGAGAAGCCCGGTCGAACATGCATGTCGGCGGCACCCCAAAGCCGACCACGCTGACCAATCGGGAGCACGAAATCTGCGAAGCGATCGGGCCGGAGCTGAAGGCGCGCGGGCAGATCTTCGTCGGAATTGACGTGATCGGCGACTATTTGACCGAGATCAACGTGACTTCGCCCACGGGCCTCCAGGAGGTCAACCGGTTCGACGATGTCTGTCTCGAGGCGACGATTTGGGATGCGATCGAGGCGCGGAAACCCGGCTGATCGCATGAAACTGTGGATGCCTAGACGTCGAAGCCGAAGTTAAACGCCGCCGCGTCCTGCAGCAGGACACTGAGCCCGGTGCTGTTATAGGAAATCGCAGTCTGGATCGCGCTCTCGAACAGGAATTGGCGCTTCTGTTCTTCCAGAATGAAACGCCGCTGGGCGGCCTCTTTATCCGCTTCGATTGAAGCGGCGACCTTGGTGTTTTCCGTGATGGTTTCCTTGCTGAATTGCGCTGCGGATTCGGCACGGGACAGCTTGGCTTCGAACAAGGCAATTTGTACGCGCAGGGTCGAGAGGCCTTGATCGGTTTCCTGCAGCGCCTGGTCGCGTCCGGCGGCGGATTGGAAGTTGTCGTAGAAGTAGGAATGCAGAACGCCAATGCCCTTGCGTTCCAGGGTGCCGCTCAGGATCGGGGCGCCACCTCCCGACCGGGTGATCGATACCGCGCCGGTGTCGTAGTCGATGACGACCGTATCGTCGTCCTGCAGCAAGGTGCCCGTATCGTTTGGGTCTGTTATGGGCAGCTGTTCCAGCGACGAGCCGAAGAGGTTCGGCAGAAACGTGTTTGAGCTGCCGTCGGTAATGGCATAGTCGGAGCCGAGGAACTTGCCGGTATAGGTCGTCGTCACCAGCGAGTTGGGTCGGACCAACACCTCGAGATCGTTTGCTTCGAAAATATCCCGAATACTGGCGCCGATCAGGTTGACGCCGAAATTGCCCGCACCTTTGGCGCGCAAGTTCAGTTTGCCGAGCTTCTGATCGAAGCTGTTCGCCAAATCGCGCAGGGCCTCAGGCGTTGTCCCAGCCTGCTGCGCATTGACGATCAGTTCACGGGCTTCGAGCAAGATGTTCTTCATCTCGGTCAGCCGCTCGACCGCCTTCTCGATCGTGCTGACCGCCCGGTCCTGCTTTACCTTCAGCTTGGTGAAGCCCTGGACCGTACGTACCGCTTCGCGCGCACGCGCGTCGAGCCGGGCCTGATCAGGGTTGACCTCCGCGCGGCTCGGGCCGCTGTTGCGGGCGACCGCCGCAACCTGCAGTGTCCGCGCCGCGGAAGCACTGCCAACCGCGCTGAAGAGCGATTGGTTAAGCTCGAAAAGCGATGCGTTGAGTGCGAGAACCATGCGCGTCCATAGGGTTTCCGAAACTATCGCCGCCTTGTCTTACCAAAGGCCTAAAACCGCGATCGCGGTACAAAAATGCAAGTTTCATGCCTCGCGGTAGCGCCCACGGTGGTCTCAATGAGACCGTACATAGCACCGAATCCCAATAAGGGTTGCCACGCTGACGAATGGGCAAAAACTGCTGCCAGGTCGTATGTGCCCGGCAAAATTTGCCGAGCACAAGCTGTCACGAGACTGGTGTGGTCCTCGATTCCCGGTTACATCTCTTTGCGGGAATAAAATCCATGGTTGCTCGAATCAACACCGTCGCGTTTCAGGGGGTCGAAACCCTCGATATCGACGTTCAGGTTCACATGGCCAACGGACTGCCCGCCTTCACCGTGGTGGGCCTGCCGGACAAGGCTGTTGCGGAGAGCCGCGAGCGGGTTCGGGCCGCGCTGGGCGCTCTTGGTCTGGCCCTGCCGCCACAGCGCATTACGGTCAACCTGTCCCCCGCGGATGTGCTCAAGGAAGGCAGTCATTTCGACCTGCCGATCGCGCTCGGCGTGCTGGTTGCGATGAACGTGCTGCCAGCGGAAGAGTTGGCGGGCTATACGGCGTTGGGCGAACTGGCGCTGGATGGGGCTCTTTCTCCGGTCGCCGGCGTTTTGCCCGCGGCAATCGGGGCGAATGCGGCCGGTCGCGGCGTAATCTGCCCCGCGGCTTGCGGCGGTGAAGCGGCCTGGGCCGGAGAGGTCGAAGTGTTGGCGCCGGCGACCCTCCTGGCGCTGATCAACCATTTCAAAGGGGTTCAGGTTCTGTCCGCGCCGGAGCCGCAGCTCGCCGACGAAGCGGAAACTGGTCTCGATCTCGCCGATATCAAAGGGCAGGAAACCGCCAAGCGGGCGCTCGAAGTGGCCGCGGCGGGCGCCCATAATCTGTTGATGATCGGGCCGCCCGGGGCCGGGAAATCAATGCTGGCGCAGCGGTTGCCCGGCATTTTGCCGCCGCTGGATCCGCATGAAGCCCTAGACGTTTCGATGATCCACAGCGTCGCGGGTCTGCTCGACGAGGGTCGGCTCAGTCGGCAGCGGCCGTTCCGGGACCCGCATCATTCGGCGTCGCTACCGGCGTTGGTCGGCGGCGGCGTCCGCGCGCGTCCTGGCGAGATTTCTCTGGCCCATAACGGCGTGCTGTTTCTCGACGAATTGCCGGAATTCGCGCGCGCGACGCTCGAGGCGCTGCGACAGCCGATCGAAAGCGGCCGTGCGGTTGTCGCCCGTGCCAATGCGCACATCACCTATCCGGCCCGATTTCAGTTCGTTGCCGCAATGAACCCGTGCCGCTGCGGGCATCTCGATGATCCGGCGCTCGCCTGCAGCCGTGCGCCGCGCTGCGCTTTGGATTACCAGGCGAAGATTTCCGGTCCCCTGTTCGACCGCATCGATTTGCATATGGAGGTCCCCGCCGTGAGCGCGGCCGACCTCACCTTACCGGCACCGACCGAAGGGTCGGAGGACGTGGCGACGCGGGTCGCCGCTGCCCGCAAAATACAGCAGGACCGTTATGCCGGGTCCGATCCGCCCCTACGGACCAACGCTGAAGCGGACGGGGCGCTGCTGGAGGCAGTGGCGACCCCGGATGCGGACGGCCGCAAGCTCCTGGCGGAAGCCGCCGACCGTTTGAAATTGTCCGCGCGCGGCTATCACCGCGTATTGCGGGTTGCCCGCACCCTGGCCGATATGGCGGCCGAACCGGACGTCCGCCGTTTGCACGTCGCGGAAGCCCTATCCTATCGCCGCGTCGTCCCTGTACGATAAAGCGTGAGCGGATCATGGGGGGAGTTCGTGATGGCGAATCTGCGGTCCAAGCTTTTTACCTATCTTGACCCGGAGGCGTGGCCGGAAGGGGGCATATCTCCCCTGAACAAGGCCGTATTGGCCTTCATCGGACTCAGTATCGTGGCCGCGATCCTGGAGTCGGAGCCGACGCTCAAACAGGAATTTCCCCAGGGCTTTTACGCGCTCAACGCTGTCTTCGCAGTGCTGTTTCTGGCCGAATATCTGGCGCGCCTGTGGGCCATGGGTGAAGATCCGCGTTACGCCGGCGTGTTGGGCCGCATCCGTTTCGCTTGCACCTTCACCAGCCTGATCGACCTCGCCGTGGTGCTTGGGCTTTGGGTCGACATCATATTCGGGATCCACGGTGTTTATGGCGTTGTGCTGCGCTTGGTGCGGGTCCTGCGTGTGTTCTCGCTGGCCCGCAACAGCGATTGGGCCGCGGCAATTTTTCTGTTGGGACGCGCCATCCGGGACCGTCGGCGGGAACTGTGCCTGAGCCTTGGCCTCGCCATGATCATTCTGTTGGTTTCGGCGACATTGCTGTTCGTGGTCGAAGGACCGACGCAACCGGAAGCGTTCGGCAGCATTCCGCGCGCGATGTGGTGGGCAATGGCGACCTTGACGACCGTCGGCTATGGCGATGTTTATCCGGTCACCGTGATCGGCAGGCTGATGGCCGGAATTTCGGCGATCACTTCGATAGCCATCGTTGCGATGCCAACCGGCATCATGGCGGCGGCGTTCAGCGATACATTCCAGCAGATGCGCGGGGGTCCGCGATAGGGCGCGTCTTCACTCGTTGAAGAATTTGACCTGCCAGTGGAGCTCTTCTTCGCTTAGGTGAAAGGCAGTCCCGTCTCGGGCTTCGACGAAGGCGCCGGGCGCGATGGATCCGACGGTGATCTGAATTTGGTAGGCCAAGTTCATACTCAACCCCGCCTTCCAACACACCGCGACGATGCCTTTGCTTGCGCGCATTTCGAAAATATTTTGAATGGCCTTGCAAGATAGTCCGCTGGCCGCGGCCAGGGCAGCAATGACCATCGCCCGGTCACCCGCGGCGGCCGCGTCGCGGATCAGTTTCTCGGTCAATCTATCTTCGCGCTGCAGCGCGAGGGCACGATCATACAATGGGTATGCCGCGCTTTCCGGAAAGTTCTCAGCGCAGCCATGCGCCGG
>JAPPPC010000070.1 GCA_028817685.1 Rhodospirillaceae bacterium | reverse complement strand
GGCGATGACCGGCGTGACGTCGACCCCCGTCGTATCGCGGATTTCCTCCGCCGTCGCCATGGTGACCGCTTCGTCGCGCCCATTGACAACGACGTTGACGCCATTCTTCGCCAGCGACATCGCGCAGCCCTTGCCGAGCCCGCGGCTCGACGCGCAGACAATGGCCGTCCGCCCCTCTAGTCCCAAATCCATGATACTCTCCCTGCCCTCTGTTCGGTTTGGCGCAGTAAAGCATCACGGGTGGGGCCGATGCACCCCTTTACGCCATCCCGATCTGCGGCGGGAACTCTTCGAGGACCGGGCCGGGCCGCGCGTGCATCGCCTCCTCCAACTCGCGGCGTACGGCGGCATGCCCCGGATCGTCGAAGAGATTGTCCATCTCCGTCGGATCGTTCTTCAAATCATAGAGCTCGCCCGCGCCGGAGAGCATTTCGAAGGTGCATTTGTGCGTTGCCGTACGCACCGTGCGCAAATCGAGATCGACGCCGGAGCGGGTCTTGTGCACGAACCATTCGCTGCGCGCGACGGATCGGCCAGCGTTCGGATCGCCCGCGATCAGCGGCACCAGGCTACGGGCCTGCATCCCGTCGGGGACGAGAATGCCGGCCCAGTCGTAGAAGGTCGGCGTCAGATCAAGTGTCGAGATGGGGTCGGCTACGACCTTATCCGCGGGGACCGTCGCGCCCTTCACGATCATGCCGACCCGCAGCACGCCCTCGTACAACATAGGCCCTTTCAGATAGAGGCCGTGATCGCCGAGCATGTCGCCATGGTCGCTGGTGAAGATAACGACCGTATCTTCTGCCTGCCCATTCGCCGCCAACGCTTCGAGGATGCGGCCGACATTGTGATCGATCAGCGAGATCATGCCGTAATAGTTCGCTGTCATGTCGCGCAGCTGTTCGTCGCTCTGCGGCGGCACACGCTGTCCCTTCATGCGGTAACGCAGGATCTCCGGGTCATCGACCATCGGCGTGCCGGTCAGGGCCGCCTCGTGCCACCAGGGCCGACGGTCGAGATCGAGCACACGGTGTTCCGGCAGTTCGACCTCGTCCGGATGATGCAGCCGACTCCACGGTTCCGGGCAATCGAAGGCGTGATGGGGGTCGGGAAAGGAAATCCAGGCGCAGAAGGGTTTCGAGGGATCACGCTTGGCGAGCCAGTCGATGCTGCGGTCGCCGATCCAGGTGCTGCTGTGCCACTGGACGGGCAGACCCGAATGCCAGGTCTGCGCCGCCCCGGTATGCGGCGGTAGCTCTGTCGCCCACAAATCCAGCGCCTCCCCTTCCCGCGTGCCGCGGCTGAAGAAGAAACGCTCGTAATGCTGGCCGATCGGCGGGCGCTTGTTGTCCCGCGCCTTGTTGAGGTGGCCGTGCACGATCAGCTCGACATGCTGGAAGCCCATATAGGGGCCGCACCAATCCTCGGCGTAGCTCTGCGATCCCGAATTGCATTCCGGACTGTCGGTCGGCGCGAAGGTCGTCTTGGTCGAAAAATGCGCCTTGCCGAAGAAGCCCGTGTCGTATCCCGCCTGCGCCAGGGTACCCGCGAAACCGGCCTCGCCGATCGCCGGGTCGAGATTTATGCCGTTGTCGGCAACGCCGTGGGTATAGGGCAGCAGGCCTGTCAGCATGGACGCCCGCGCCGGCTGGCAAAAGACGCTCGGCGTGATGCAAGTCGAGAAGCGCGTGCCCTCGCGCACCAGTTGGTCGAGATGCGGCGTCTTCACCGCGCGCCCTTCGAACCCGAAGCAGTCGCCGCGCTGTTGGTCGGAGGTGATAAGTAGAATGTTCGGGCGTTTCCCAGCCATGCAGATCTTCCTCAATTACGTTCGGCAAGGGCGATCCAGGGCGCCTCGACCGCGTTGTCGTGAAACAGCAGATAGGCGCCGAGTGCATCATCGGGCCCGATGCAGAAGTAATTGTCGCCATCGCAAACCGGATCGATACCCGCGTCGCGGAAATAGGCCTTTGTCGCGTTGAGGTCCTCTGTACCGAGCCCTTGTCCCGCCGTGTAGGGCAAAGCCGGCGGGGCGAAACCGGGCACCATCGCGTTTGCCGTCTCGGGCGTCACGAAGTGAAACCGGCCACGGTCCAGGTCGAGCGTGCGCATTCCCGCCATCGTCACCGCGCGCTTGCCGAAAAAGCGCTCATAGCGCGCGACCGCGTCTTCCACATCCTCAACGCAGATCAGTAAGTCGGTTAGCCGATCCGCCCCGTTAGGGTGATCCATTTCGCCGGATAGCCAGAAATTCTCCGGCGTGTGATTGGTCAGGATCTGCAAGCGGCCTTCCGGAAAGGCTCCCGGCTTCACGCGAAGGATGGTGTAAGCCATCAGCGTGTCTTCGCCCCGCACGGTCACCTTTCGGCGCATGCGCACGACGTCCTGCGTTGCGATCTCAACCTCTGACAGACGGGCTGCGGTCCGGTCCATATCGGGATGGGTCAGTGCGATGACGTGCAGACCCTGATATCGCGCCAGCATTTGCTTCAACTGATCCGCCAGCGCGCTCTGGCTGGTCGCCGCCAGTACCTCGACGAAACCGCGGGTCAGTTTTACGAGCTTATTGGATGTGCCCGTCAGGACCAGTTCGCCGGCCGCATTTTCGTTGTACTGCGTGTTGATACCGGAAACCTGGAAACCGAGTTTCTCCAACTGCGCGCCCGCCGCGTCCAGGTCGGGCACGAAATAGCCGATATGGTCGTAGAATATTTCGTCGCCCTGCGGCGTCTGACGGTCGATCCAGGCCATGCGCTATTCCCATCCCATGAATGCTGGCAGGATAGAAGCGGGCGTAAGGTTTGGCGAGCGGAGGAAAAGCGATGGGGCGGGCCTATAAGGACCTTTGGGAGCATATCGAAACGTTGGACGAGGCCGGGCTGCTCTACCGCATCGATAAGCCGGTCAACAAGGACACGGAGATGCACCCGCTGGTGCGCTGGCAGTTCCGCGGCGGGATACCGGAAGCCGAGCGCAAGGCGTTCCTGTTCACCAACATCACCGACAGCAAAGGCCGCACCTATGACATGCCGGTGCTGATCGGCGGGCTGGCGGCCAATCCGGAGATCTACCGCATCGGCATGGGCGCGGACCGGATCGAGGATATCGGCCCGCTCTGGGACCGTGCCTTGCGCCAGCCGGTCGAAACCAACCTGGTTGAAAGCGCGCCCTGCCAGGATATTGTCCTGACCAGCGCAGACATCCAGGGACCGGGCAAGGGCCTCGACGCGCTCCCCATCCCGATCTCGACCCCGGGATACGATGTCGGCCCCTACTTCACGGCGGCGACCTGGATCACCAAGGATATCGACAGCAGCGTACAGAATATGGGTGTCTATCGCGGCAACCTGAAGGCGCCGGACCGGCTGGCCGTAATGATGCAGATCGCCAGCTCGGCTGGCGGGTATCACCATTGGAAGGGCTATCAGGCGCGCGGCGAAAAGATGCCGGTCTGCATCATCCTCGGCTGTCCGCCGGTCGTCGAATATACCGGTCCGCAAAAGGTCAAGATGGGCGTCGACGAGCTGACGGTGGCGGGTGGCCTCGCCGGCGGACCGATCAATATCGTCAAGGCCAAGACAGTCGATCTCTACGTCCCAGCCGAAGCGCAGGTCGTCGTTGAGGGCTATGTCGATCCGGAACTCTTGGAACCGGAAGGGCCGTTCGGCGAGTCGCACGGCTATGTCGCGTTGGAGGAGTACAACTTCACCATGGACGTCACGGCCATCACGCAGCAACGCAAACCGGTGGTGAGTTCGATCATCAGCCAAGTGACGCCCAGCGAATCCAGCGTCATCAAGAAAGTCGCCTTCGAACCGATGTTCCTATCGCATCTGCGCGACACGCTCGGCATCCGCGGCGTACAGAAGGTCTCGCTGCATGAGCCGCTCACCAATCTGCGCCGCTTTGTCAGCGTCACCATGGACCGCGAAGCCTCGCAAACCGAGATCTGGCGTGCACTCACCGGCGTGTCCTCCTATCAGCCGGCGATTGGAAAATACTGCATCGCCATCAACGACGATATCGATCCGGACAACGCCGACGCGCTGCTATGGGCGATGTCGTACCGCGCCAATCCGGTGAAGGACATCCAGATCGTCAACTACCGATCACGCGGCCACGGGCCCGTGTTGAAGGAGGCCGACAACGAGTCGACGATGCTGATCGATGCGACTTTAAAGTACGATCTGCCGCCAGTGGCCCTGCCGAAGAAGGAGTTCATGGAACGGGCAAAGGACCTCTGGGAAGAACTCGGCCTGCCGCCGCTGGAACCGGAATCGCCGTGGCACGGCTATTCGCTGGGCGACTGGAACGACAAATGGGACGCGATGGCAAAACGCGCAACAGATGGCGATTATCTGCTGAACGGCGAGCGCACCGGGCAGCTCAAACAGAAGCTGGAAGACCCACAGGTCTCGATCCGCGACGTGTTGGGCAACGATATCGTCGAAGACGGGTAAGCGGACGGCGTCAGGCCGGGCTCGCAAACCTCGTGCGGTCAAATGGCAGCCCGCTCAGCCTCCACCGTTACGGCTTCTCCAGGGATCTCGATTCCGCCGAAACGTCGATCCCTTGTACGGAATTCGTTCACGGCGACGGCCAGATCCGCCGCCGTGAAATCCGGCCAGTGACGGTCGGTGAAATAGAACTCCGAATAAGCGCATTCCCATAGCAGGAAATCGGAGAGCCGTTTCTCTCCGCTGGTGCGGATCAGTAGATCGACGTCGCAGTTCTCCGCACCGCCGTTCAACAGCCGTGAGAAGCTGTCGCGGTCGAGCGTTTCGGTATTCTCCACCCGCCGCGCCGCATTGAGAATGGCGTCGCGCGCCGAGTAATCGAGCGCGATCCGTACGGTGAGGCCCCGACACGCGGATGTCCGCGCCTCCGCCATGGACATGGCTTTCGCCAACGGCGCCGGCACGCGATCGCGACGGCCGATGAAGACGAGGCGCACATCGTTTTCAACGAGGGCTTCGACTTCCCGCTCCAGATAGGACTGCAGCAAACGCATAAGAAATGAAACCTCCGCCGCCGGCCGCTTCCAATTGTCCGAGGAAAAGGCGTAGAGGGTCATCATGCCGACACCCAGCGACGGGGCGGCCTCCATCAATCGCCGCACCGTCTCGACACCCGCCCGATGGCCCGCGCTGCGCGGCCGGTTGCGCTGCCGTGCCCAACGGCCGTTGCCATCCATTATCAGGGCGACATGCAGTCTTTCTTGCAGATTACTTTGCATTGCAAAGTTTCCTTTCAAAATTTTTTCGTATCAGACGGACCCGAGA
>JAPPPC010000392.1:5032-5291 GCA_028817685.1 Rhodospirillaceae bacterium | reverse complement strand
GGGTTTTCGACCTGTTCGACGAAACTTACGTCAAGACGTGCGACGAGGCGAAATAAAACACGGCCGGACCGATGGCGAGGAGTGCCAGCAGGATCAGCAGATTCCGCCAGCCCAGCAGCTTGATGACGCCTTCGACCACGGCATGGATCACCAACTCGATGAAGCCGCGGAAGAAAGCGCCGATCAAATCCGCCACTATGCCGCTTCGGCGGAAACCGCTTCGCCGTTGATGACCAGACCGTCGCTTTCCGCACCGATG
>JAPPPC010000392.1:0-5022 GCA_028817685.1 Rhodospirillaceae bacterium | reverse complement strand
GTATCGCCGTCGGCGATGCGCCCTTCCAGGATCAGGCTGGCGATCGGATTCTGCAGCGACCGTTGGATCGCCCGCTTCAGCGGCCGGGCGCCATAGACCGGGTCATAGCCCGCATCGCCGAGCCAATCCTTGGCCGCGCCGTCCAGCTCAAGCACGATCTTACGGTCGTCGAGCAGTCCCTGCAGGCGCAACAGCTGGATATCGACGATCCCGGTCATGTGGGCGCGGGTCAGACGATGGAACAACAGAACCTCGTCGATCCGGTTGAGGAACTCCGGCCGGAACGCGGCCTTCACCACCTCCATCACCGGCTCGCGCACAGCGCTGGAATCCTCGCCCTCAGGCTGGTTGGCCAAAATCTCGGCGCCCAGATTGGAGGTCAGCACGATGACGACGTTGGAGAAGTCCACCGTTCGGCCCTGCCCGTCGGTGAGCCGGCCGTCGTCGAGTACCTGCAGCAATACGTTGAAGACATCCGGATGCGCTTTCTCGATCTCGTCAAACAGCACGATCTGGTAGGGCCGCCGGCGCACCGCCTCGGTCAAGGCGCCGCCCTCCTCGTATCCGACATAGCCCGGCGGCGCCCCGATCAGGCGGGACACCGCGTGCTTTTCCATATATTCCGACATGTCGATGCGGACCATCGCCTGATCATCATCGAACAGGAAAGCTGCCAAGGCACGGGTCAATTCGGTCTTGCCGACGCCGGTCGGGCCGAGGAACAGGAACGAGCCGATCGGCCGGTTCGGATCCTGCAGCCCGGCGCGCGCGCGGCGCACCGCGTTGGAAATCGCGACGATGGCTTCCTCCTGGCCGATGACGCGCTTGCCCAGCGCGTCCTCCATCGTCAGCAGTTTTTCGCGCTCACCCTCGAGCATCTTGTCGACGGGTATGCCGGTCCAGCGCGAAACCACGGCGGCGATGTCGTTCTCGCGCACCTCCTCGTTGAGCATACGGTGTTCCGACGCCGCCTCGCCTTCCGCCAGGCGGCGTTCGAGTTCGGGGATGACGCCGTAGGACAATTCGCCGGCGCGTTCGAGATTGCCTTCGCGTTGCACGCGCTCCAGCTCGCCGCGCGCCTGGTCGAGCTGCTCCTTCAGCCCCTGGGCATCGCTCAACTGATCCTTTTCCGACTGCCAGGCCTCGGTGAGCTCCTGCGAGCGCGCTTCGAGCGCGCTCAGTTCTTCCTCAAGCGCGGTAAACCGGTTCTTCGAGCCGCTATCCGTTTCCTTTTTGAGCGCTTCCCGTTCGATCTTAAGTTGGATAATGCGCCGGTCGAGCTCGTCGATTTCCTCCGGCTTGGAATCTACTTCCATGCGCATGCGGCTGGCCGCCTCATCGACCAAATCGATCGCCTTGTCCGGCAGGAATCGGTCGGTGATGTAGCGGTTGGACAGGGTGCCCGCAGCCACGATCGCGGAGTCGGTGATCCGCACGCCGTGATGCAGCTCGTACTTTTCCTTCAGGCCGCGCAGAATCGAAATCGTATCCTCGACCGTCGGCTCAGCGATGAAGACCGGCTGGAACCGGCGGGCCAAGGCCGCATCCTTTTCAATATGTTTGCGGTACTCGTCCAGCGTCGTCGCCCCCACCGCATGCAGGTCGCCGCGCGCCAGGGCCGGCTTCAACATGTTCGACGCGTCCATCGCGCCCTCGGCGGCGCCGGCGCCGATCAGAGTGTGCAATTCGTCGATGAACAGCACGACGTCGCCCTCCGCCGAGGCGATCTCTTGCAAGAGCGCTTTCAACCGCTCTTCGAACTCACCGCGGAACTTGGCACCCGCCACCAGGGCGCCGAGATCGAGCGACAATAACCGCTTGTCCTTCAAGCTCTCGGGAACGTCGCCATTGACGATGCGCTGGGCGAGGCCTTCGGCGATCGCGGTCTTGCCGACGCCGGGCTCGCCGATTAGCACTGGATTGTTCTTTGTGCGCCGCGACAAGACCTGAACCGTGCGGCGGATTTCCTCGTCGCGACCGATGACCGGGTCGAGCTTGCCCTCGCGCGCCGCTTCCGTCAGGTCCTGAGTGTATTTCTTCAGCGCGTCATAGCCGTCTTCCGCGGTCGCGCTGTCGGCCTTGCGGCCCTTGCGGATGTCGTTGATCGCCGTGTTCAGGTCCTGTGCCGACACGCCGGCCTCGGCGAGGATTTTGGCCGCATCGGTGCCTTGCGCGAGCGCGAGCGCCAGCAGCAAGGCTTCGGCCGTGACATAGCTGTCGCCCGCCTTTTCCGCGACCTGCTCGGCCTGGTCGAAGAAACGCGCCGTATCGGGGGCCAGATAGATCTGACCGGCCCCGGCCCCTTCGACCCGGGACAGCTTATTCAGCGCCACCTCGGTCGCGGTCAGCGCACGCGCCGCGTCGCCACCAGCGGCCACGATCACCCCGGCGGCGAGGCCTTCCTTGTCATCGAGCAGAACTTTCAAAATATGCAGCGGCGTGAGCTGCTGATGATTGCTGCGCAGGGCAAGCGATTGTGCGGATTGGACGAAGCCGCGGGCGCGCTCCGTATATTTTTCCTGATTCATACTGGTCATATCCTTCCGTTGGCCCCCTCTTCGAGGCAGGCGTTCCAAGGAGCTATGGTCTCGGGACCCTCATCAGGCATCCCGACATCTTGCATATAGGATCAATGCGTTACGCTGCCAAGGCCATTGGGCTCGCGACCTGACAGGCTTCGGATTGCCGGAATACCTGCGTATCCCGCCACCCCAACGGAAAACAGCCGAACCGGTCCGGTCGCGGTTCAGCCTTCGGTGGACACGCGCTGCTGCGGCGCCAGCCACCGGACGGCATAGTAAATGCGGACCACGGTTTCATGGTCATCGACGACCGGCACCATGAGACGGGTGTAATGGCGCGCGACTCCGTCAATCACTTGGTCGATTTCGTGGTAGAGCGGCAATTTCCAAGTTTTGCATCGCCGGAACTCCAACGTCAGCGATTTTGCATGCATCTTGTTCGGGTAGTCGCCCAGTTTCTTGCCGCTCAATTCCCGTCCCCATCCCGGGACCGTGCTGGCGGGATGATGCTGCATGACGAATTCGGCCGGTGCGTCCGCCGTCGTGTCAACCCAGCCGATATCGTGATTCTCGAATTCCGGTAAAATGGTCTGTAACCGAAACTCCGCCACAGTCGGCAACCTGTTGCTGTCGATCTGAAGCGAGCTCCAGTAGTAGTGCAGGATGTCGAGATAGGTTCCGGCTTCCCGTTCGGCGAAGGTGTCCATCCCGTACAGGATGCGCACCTGTACGTCGTTCCGTTCCCAGCCTCTTTCTATTTCTATGGGAGTTTTATCGAGGGGATTCGGCATTCTGCCCACCCGGCGAAGTCACACCGGCCGGTCGCCGACCAGGGTGATCCGGTGCATACGCCGCCGTTCGCCGTGATAGTCATTGACGGCGAAATGCTGGGTACAGCGATTATCCCAGAAGATCAGCGTTCCCGGGTCCCAGCGCATTCTGCAGGTGAATTCGGGACGAACGGCATGGTCCGCAAGGAAATCGATCAGTGGTTTGCTTTCCGCTGCGGTCATGCCCTTGAAACGCTCGGTATGACCGCGGCTGACATAGAGACCTTTCCGTCCGGTTTGCGGGTGCGCGCGCACGATGGGGTGCTCGGCGACAGACACTTCCGAATTCTCGATGTACTTGTCCTTCATGCCATCGAGTTCTTTCATCTTCTTCGCACGGCCGCCGCGATAGCCTTGCGCGGAACTGTTTACGCCAATCAGGCCGCTCAGCATTCGTTTCATGCCGTCCGACAGTGCGTCGTAGGCCGAATACATGCTCGCGAACATCGTGTCCCCGCCGGCGGTCGGCGTTTCCAGGGCGTAGAGCATCGAGCCCAGCGCCGGTCGCTCCAGATAGCTGGTATCGGAATGCCAGCCGCCCCCGAAATTCACGGTATCCTTTTCGGTCTTCAGGATTTCAATGACTTCGGGCGTCTCCGGCAGTCCTTTGATAAAGGGGTAGATATCCGGCTCGCCGAATTGCCGTGCGAACGCGATCTGTTGGGTCGGCGTCAGCATCTGGCCGCGGATACAGATTACCTGGTGATCGAGGAAGGCACCGTGCAGCGCCGCGAACTGCTGCGCGCTTAAAGGCTGCGACACGTCGATACCGGATACTTCCGCACCCAAGGCGCCCGCGACCGGTCTCACTTCTATCGATTGGGTTGCCATGACTTCACAAAAATTTTTTGAATGGATTAGAGGATAATGCGAATGAATTGCGGGATAATGCCGGTTGTACCCATCAATATCAACACTCCGAAGCTGTCGCCAGATGCCACCGTTCGAATTCCAGTATTCGCCGACAAGCCCCTAAAAGAAAAGCAGAAATAAAAACCAACCGTTCCAAAATCTCCAGGCGATGGGGCGTTGGCGCTCGAAGGCAAGCTGCCGCGAGCTGATTGACCGTCAAGCGCCCGCAAACTCCTCGAACAGCCAACGCCGAAAGGCGATGACTTTGGCGCGGTTGGCCGCCTGTTCGGCATAGACAACGTAATATGCGGCTGCTTCCGGCGACACGGAGTCGAACAAGCAGACCAACCGCCCCGATTTCAGATCATCGACCGCCAACGCCGTTTTGCCGATCGCCACGCCGGCGCCCGCGACCGCAGCGTTCAACACGTCGGCCGAAGTGTTGAACTGCAGACCCAGTGTCGCATCGACCTCATCGACGTCGTGAGCCCGCAGCCAGGTTCCCCAATCATAGGCGGGGTTGCCAAATTCATCGCCGCCATTGTCATGCAGAAGCGTGACCCGGCTGAGATCTTGCGGTACGCGCAGCGGACGGTCGCCTGCGAGCAATTTTGGACTGCACATCGGGGCGACCGAGTTCGAAACCAGGAGTTCTGCTGTCAAACCGGGATAGATGCCGTCGCCATAATGCACTGCGATGTCCACATCGCCGGACACCAGATCCGGGAGTTCATTGTCGGTCGAGATTCGGACATCGATTTCCGGATGGCTTTTGCGAAACGTGTCCAGGCGGGGTACGAGCCATTTCATCGCCACAG
>JAPPPC010000526.1 GCA_028817685.1 Rhodospirillaceae bacterium | reverse complement strand
CGCCGCTGCGGCTGAGATGCCGGGCACCGATGGCTCCATGTAGGCCTGATAGATCGCGATCTGGGCGGCGTAGACGGGCTTGGAAACCGTGACCCCGTCCTTGACGCAGGCGCGCCAGTTCTTTGCGTTCATGGTCTTACATTCCCAGAGCGCCGGGGTGCGCATGCCAACCGCCGCCGGGGCGTCAGCGATGATCCCGTCGACATGGCCCCGGATACGACCGCCCGCCACGGAGAAGCCAAACTGGCCGCCATCGCGCTTTTGGGTGTCCAGATCGATCCCCGCGGCGCGCAGCCAGCGGATCGCCAGGTCCTCAAGCTGGTGGCCGACGGCGAAGATCCGTAGCGTTTGTCCGCTGAAGTCGGCACCGCCATCCTTCGGCGCACCGGCAAACTCGAATTGCAGCGCGCGTTCGCAGGCATGGCCGAGGCGGGATGCCCCAAGATAGGTCCGGGGTGGCGTGGCTTCACGCTCGGCGATAAGGGCCGCATCGACCAGCGTGTTGATCCGCTCGGCCATCGAGGGGCGTGGGTTGAAATCCAGCATCAAAACGGAATCTCGTCTTCCAGGGTGTTCTTAGACATCTCGGCACGGAACGCGTTGATGGTGGTGACGATCAGCTGCTGCATGTCGGCCTGGGACAGCTGGCCAAGCGGTCTCTCCCAGCCAATCCGTTCCATTTCAGGGGCCAGCGCGCGCATGACAGCAGGCAGGGCTTGCGTTTCCTCATTCGTGAACTCGACCATGGTCTGTCATTTCTTCGATTTGCGGGTGAAGGCCGACTGGCAGCCCATGGAGCAGAACCAGCGGCGGATCATGTGTGGGTGTGGCTGGTGGGGATTGAACCAGCCGAAGCCACGGGTGCGGGACAAGCAGACAGCGCAGAGCGTGCCGCGCGGATGCCAAAGACGATCAGTGCCCGATCTATCCGAAGCCGCCCTGAGCGCGGGTGAGATTTGCGCGACACAGTTCAGTTGCTGCATTCGCCGCATCCGTGTGTCGGTGAAGCGCAAGAGCGCTCCACCTCAGACGGCCCGAGGCTCAGTCTGCCCACGAGGGACGCCCATGCGGCGCTGGCGCTTGCGCCTCGTACGCGGTTTGATGCGCGGCCGAAGCAAAGTCCGGAGCCCCTGAAGACGCCGCCGCCACCGGCGCCGTACCCATGACCTGCCCATATTCGCGATGATCAGGCGTGATGGCGCCGCGGATCTCGTTCTTGTCGTCGCCGCTGGCATCGGTGCCGATGTCGATGCGGGCGACGAACTCAATGCCGTCGAGATCGGCGAAACCGCTGATGCGCCGAGCTGCCTGCGCCTCGGGCGACATGTCCTTGTCGGAAATCCCGCGCGCCGAGTGCAGCATGCCGCGCACCAGGCTGCGGCCCATGTTGGCCCAGTCCGGGCCTTTGGGGCTGTGAAGCCCGATCAAGGTGAAGATCTTGCGGCGGGCATATTGCCCCTCGGTCACAGTGAACTCGCCGTTGAGGTACACCGCGCCGGTGGAGCCGCGTGTGGCGTAGCCGCCGGTCCAGCCCTGCGGGGCGTCGTCGAAGCCACCCGGCCGGATGGTCAGGCGTACTTTGGCCAGTGTGCCCTTGGGGATGAGATTGGTGTTGCTCTGCGCGTCGTTGAAGTCGTTCCAGGAACCCATTGGGAACCTCCTTTTCTGATCAAGATTGTGGTTGGGATTGGTCGTCGCTGGCCGGATCGGTGGGTGGCGGAGCGTAGGTCAGCCGGTCGGATGCCGGTGTTGCAGCCGTCCGAATCTTGGCCATTAGGCGACCGAGATGGGGTTCTTCGACATGGTCCAGACGGCCCGAGCGGTCCTTGGCCGGGAAACCCCAGGGGTTGATCGTGTGGCAGACAAAGGCGCGATACGGATCGCCGCCATCGGCCTTCAGTTCCGCCATGGTGATCACCTCATCGACGATCCCCGGCAGCTCGAGCCCGGTCTTCGAGCCGTCGATCTGCGGCTGGAACAGCTTGCGATTGAAGTCGGCGAGCTTCTCGTCGAGGATCCCGACGAACCAGACGTTCTTGGCCCGCGTGTGCTGCAGGTGGGTGAGCCAGCCGATCATTTCGCGGCCGTGCAGCCCGTAAGCCCCGCGCACATCCGGCTTGCCGGTTTTCTCCGACAGCGCCTCGGGTTGGCCTTTGCACCACCCGAAGCAGAGCCGTCCTGCAACAGTTATCGAGTCCACGAAGATGGTGTCGTAGCGGTCCAGTGCGGCCGGATCACCGAAGCGGTCGCAGATGGCGGCATAATGCGCCAGGCTGTAAGGCTGCTCATCCCGCAGCGCCGGGTTCGGCCCGCCGATGAACACCGCAAAATCCCGACATTCCGTCCATGTGCGCGGCCGGATACTGGCGCCCGTCCATCCCTCGATGGCGAGATCCCCCGCTTCGAGATCCATGAACAAAGTGCGGTCGGGATCGAGGGTCCAGAGCAGCGAGGTCTTCCCGATGCCGGATTTCCCGAAGATGCAACCCTTGATACCGCGCGGCACAGCCAGACGTTCGTCGGCGCTGATGATGGGGAGGCTCACTGATCAGCCCCCTGCGCGAGGATCTCGACCTTCAGCGTGCCTGGCCGCACCGAGCGTGCAGGCTCGAAGCCCTGACGGATGGCCTCGGGCCAGGCGGCGTATTTGCGCTCCGGCACCCTGTAGGCCAGGTCGACATATTCGGCGGGATCGTCTCCAGCCTCCTCGATCCGCGCAACCATGTCGGCCAGCCGACCCTGGTCCCAATCCACCCGCTTCGGCAGATCAGCGACCACGGTGAAATCGCCATCATCAAAGCGGACTGTTCCGGTGTCTTTGCCCGAAACCTGTCGTTCTTCGGCAGCGCGGGTGGCATAGCGGACAGCCAGTCCAGCATCAAAACGGGCCTTAGCGGCTTTGTCGCTTCAGACGCTCGTCGATCTCACGCTGCAGAATTGCCAGTAACTCGATCGGCAAGGCCGCGATCTCAGCTACGCTGAGGCTTGGCAGATCGTCGGGCGTGGGGGTGTTTGCGGGAAAAGGCATGAAAGCGTCTCCGTGATCGGTGAAAAGGGATTGGAAGGCGGTCATCACGCGGCCTCGAGCAGGCGGACCGACAATGCGGCGCCGCTGGATCGGGGTTTCGGCCGGGCGATGGCGATGTAGGCGAATTGGTCAGGACCGATCCGCGCCTGGACGAGATGAACGAGGTTCTGCTCAGCCGCGCGAAGGGCGGCGGCCGCGACCTGACGCAAGGCGCGCTGACGGTCGCCAGGGAGTTTAGACAGAACGGCGGTGGCATCGACTGCCAGGAACCCGCGGTGATAAACCAGCGTCTCTCCGGGTTCGGACTGCGCGATCCAGGCACAGAACCCGACCTCGTTCAGGCCGTTAGCGGCACCGAACGGCACCACCTGGTCGGCCGCAAAGTCATCGAGCCGGACCATCATGCGGCACCGGCCTGCGCATCCGCGCCGGTGCTGTTACGCAGCTGCGCATGCTCGAACGCGGTGATATCCTCCATGCGGTAGACCACGCGGCCGCCCAGCTTCATGAACTGCGGACCTTCACCTGCCCACCGCCACCGCTCCAGCGTGCGGTGCGAGATGTTCCAGCGCCGGGCTAGTTCTTTCTGACTGAGGTGTTTGAGTTGCATCTTCGTCTCCTGTCGCTCGCTGCGTTAGGAGGAAGATGCGAAATCCTGCTGTGGGATGTCGTCAGGATCGAAGTGGGATACGGAGGGGGATCAATTTGCGCCTTGCAACTCTGTGGCAAAGGCGGTGGTGGGGGATGGTGATCCCACTCTCATCCCCCGGAGCATCCCACTGTGGAGGCGAAGGGACGCGCGCGGCAGAGCGAGACGGGCCGAAATCAGCCGCAGTTCAGGCGGTAGTTGCCGCGCCCATTCGATTCGATCAGGGAGCGCCACTGCTTCTGGGATTTGAACACGTCGGACATCTTCAGGCTCTTGGAACCCGCCGCCGACAGGATCGCCTTGCCGCTCTGCCAGGCCTCGCCGCGCCGTGCAGCCTCATGCAGCGCGCGGACAACTTGTGCCTGGATCGGCCCCAAGCGGAATTGGTGCCCGCCGCAACGCACATCCTGATAATCAGGCGACGCGCTGAAGACCGGTAGCTGCGGCCCAGTTTCTGCGCCCGAAAACCCTGTTTCCGCTTCGAATCGATCGCGTTCTTCGCGCCTTAGCAGCAGATCCCCTATCATGACGAAGATCGGATCAGCTTCGCCATAAAGCGTTGCATAGGATGCGCGTGGCGTCCGGAAATCGCTGAGATGGATTTCGCTGCACCGGAACAATTGAAAGACGTCCTGCGCATACAAATCCAAGAGACCGCTGAACCGGCTCTGCTCGGTTGGCACCCGAAAGTGCTCGCCCTCATGGGTTTCCTCGTAGTCGCCCAGTTCCAAAGGCACACCGAAGACGCGCACCGACAGCCGCAGCTTGTCGTTCTCTGCCAGATAGATCAGATCGGCCTCGGAGATGGACCAGCGATCGAGGATCTCCGGCAGAGTAAAATACGCCTTCTCGATCTCCATCTGACCTCCGATTCCTGCCGCTGAGTGTTTAGGTTTTGTTCTAATTCCTTGACGCCCTCCGATCAATCCTGTTTTATCCTATTTGATCCACAGCCCTCTGGGGAAAACATGACCGAGCATCATACGCTCTCTGATCGCCTCCGCGCCCGCGCTCAGCAACTCGGGCTCAGCCCCGCCCATGTCGCCGAAATGGCCGGCGTGAACCGATCCTTCGTCTACGACATCCTCCGCGGGCGCTCGACGCGACCTGGCATCGACAAGCTGGCCGAGGTCGCCCGCGTGCTGAAGGTCGAGCGAGAATGGCTGATCCACGGCATCGGCGAGGTTGAGGGTGAGCCGCCCTTCATCGAAAACCCCGATGAGACCTTCGTGGCGATTGCGCATGCCAGTCCGCGTCCATCAATGGGCGGCGGCGCGGTGGTGACCGAGGATCACGACACGCCCGGCCGTGCCTATCACTTCCGCCGCTCCTGGATTAAGGGCAACCTCAAGGCCAGTCCGTCGCAGCTGCGCATCATGCATGTGGAAGGCGATAGCATGGCGCCGACCCTTCTGGACGGCGACACTGTGCTGGTCGACATGACTCGCCGCGCGCCGAACCCGCCCGGGATTTTCGTGCTGGATGACGGCATGGGGTTAGTGGCCAAGCGGCTCGAGCATGTACCCAACAGCGATCCCCCAGCGGTACGCGTGATCTCGGACAACGGCTTCTACAGCCCTTATGAGCGCATGTATCTTATACAAATCTCCGAGCCCA
>JAPPPC010000541.1 GCA_028817685.1 Rhodospirillaceae bacterium | reverse complement strand
CCACCTCGCGCCCGCTCCGGTGATGCCGGGCTGTCTTGGGCTGGATGCCATGTGGCAACTCGTCGGGTTTTTCCTTGGCTGGCTTGGCGGGATCGGTCGCGGCCGAGCGCTCGGCGTCGGCAATGTGAAGTTCTCCGGCCAGGTTCTGGAATCGGCGCATAAGGTGACCTACATCATCAATTTGAAGCGCGTGATCATGCGCAAACTCGTACTCGGTGTCGCAGACGGTGTTCTGCAGGTCGATGGCAAACCGATATTCGAGGCAAAAGATATCAGAGTTGGCCTGTTCACCCCGGCTGAAGGCCAATAGCGAGGTTCCAGTAATGCGACGTGTCGTGGTCACCGGTATCGGGATCGTCTCCAGTATCGGGAACAATAAGGAAGAGGTTCTCGAATCTCTGAAAACGGGTCGCTCTGGGATCGTCCATTGCGATGAATATGAGGAGCTTGGCTTCCGCAGTCATGTGCATGGTTCCGTAAAGCTTGAAATCAGCGATTATCTCGACCGCAAGCAGTCGCGTTTCATGGGCGACGGCGCGGCATACAATTACATCGCCATGGAAGAGGCGATTGCCGATTCCGGGCTCGAAGAAAGCGACATAACGAACGAACGTACGGGGCTGATCATGGGCTCCGGTGGGCCGTCCATGCAGAACATGGTGCAGGCCGTCGATACGCTGCGCGAGAAGAATGCAAAGCGGGTCGGCCCCTTCGTGGTACCCAAGGTGATGTCGAGCACAAATTCGGCGACCCTGGCGACCCCGTTCAAGATCCACGGCGTCAATTACTCCATCAGCTCCGCCTGTTCGACCAGCGCGCACTGCATTGGCAATGCCTCGGAACTGATCCAGTGGGGCAAGCAGGACATCGTTTTTGCCGGTGGTGGCGAGGAACTGCATTGGTCCTTCACATTGCTGTTCGATGCGATGCCGGCCCTGTCGTCGAATTTCAATGCGACGCCCGAAGTGGCCAGCCGGGCGTTCGACAAGGACCGCGACGGTTTCGTGATTGCCGGCGGCGCGGGCGTTCTGGTGTTGGAAGAACTTGAACACGCCAAGGCAAGAGGTGCGAAAATTTACGCCGAAGTTGCCGGCTACGGTGCGACCTCGGACGGGCATGACATGGTCCAGCCGTCGGGCGAGGGCGCGGTGCGGTGCATGAAGCAGGCGCTCTCCGGGCTCAACATGCCGGTTGGCTATATCAACGCTCATGGCACCTCGACGCCGATTGGCGACGTCAAGGAGCTGTCGGCACTTCGTGAAGTGTTCGGCGACAGCGTGCCGCCGATCAGTTCGACCAAATCGCTGACCGGACATTCGCTCGGCGCTGCGGGGGCGCAGGAATCGATCTATTCCCTGCTGATGATGGAGAATAACTTCCTCGCCGCATCCGCCCATATCGACGAAATCGATCCGGAAGCGGCTGAGTTTCCGATCATCCGCGAACGTCAGGATGACGTCGCGCTCGACTGTGTCATCTCGAACAGCTTCGGGTTCGGCGGTACGAATGCGACACTGGCGTTCAAACGGTATGACGGGTAACGAAATTCACCAGCGATCGAAAAAAGAATTTCGGGGTATGAAGGCGTCAAGCCGCGATAAAAGCGGTGGGCGAAAGGGCTGAATGACAACAGGGCAAAGCCTTATGCAGGGCAAGCGCGGGCTCATCATGGGGGTCGCGAATGACCATTCTATTGCTTGGGGCATCGCGCAGACCCTGGCCGATCACGGTGCCGAACTCGCCTTCACCTATCAGGATGAGAATTTCGAAAAACGCCTCCGGCCCCTTATGGAGGGAATCGGCTCGACCATTGCCGTGCAGTGTGACGTGGCGGATGAGGCGACGGTTGATAAGGCGTTCGACACGGTCGGCGAGGCTTGGGGCGATCTCGACTTCGTCGTTCATGCGATCGCCTTCTCCGACAAGGCGGAGCTGAAGGGACGTTACCTCGACACGACGCGCGAAAATTTCACGCGGAGTCTAGAGATCTCCTGTTACTCCTTTACGGCGGTCGCGAAACGGGCCGCGGCGTTGATGGACAATGGCGGCAGTATCCTGACCCTGACCTATGCGGGGTCGCGCCGTGTGATGCCGAACTACAATGTCATGGGGGTTGCGAAGGCCGCGCTGGAGGCGAGCACCCGCTATCTCGCCGCCGATCTGGGGCCGGACGAAATTCGCGTGAATGCGATCTCCGCCGGGCCGATGCGCACGCTCGCAGGGGCGGCAATTGGCGGGGCGCGGTTCGTGATGAAATGGCAGGCGGACAACGCGCCGTTGCGCCGTTCGGTCAGCTTGGACGAAGTCGGGGGTGCCGCGTTGTTTTTGCTGTCCGATCTGGGTAAGGGGACGACGGGCGAGATCATTCATGTCGACGCCGGTTACAACATCGTGGGCATGGCGTCGCCGGATTGATTGACGCATCTCGGTAAAAGTGAAACGGGCGGCCCGTCGATAGGGCCGCCCGTTTGCGTTTGCACTTCGGCGTTGGCGCTCTATTCGGCGCTTGCGCGCCGCCGTCCTTCGCGCGGAACGTCGCCCAGGTCTTCACCGGACTCCTGATCCACGACCCGCATCGACAGCTTTACCTTGCCGCGATCATCGATCGCGAGGACCTTGACCTTGACGGTCTCGCCTTCCTTCACAACGTCGCCAACCGCGCCGACCCGCTCTTTGGCCAGTTCCGAGATATGAACCAGACCGTCCCGAGCACCGAAGAAGTTCACAAAGGCGCCGAAATCCATGATTTTGACGACTTTGCCCTCGTAGATGACGCCGACCTCCGGCTCCGCGGTAATGGACTTGATCCAGTTCACCGCCTTGTCGCTCGCCGATTGGTCGACGGCCGCCACTTTGACCGTGCCATCATCTTCGATGTCGATCTTGGCACCCGTGGTCTCGCAGATCTCTCGGATCATCTTGCCGCCCGGGCCGATCACTTCCCGAATCTTGTCGCGCGGCACCGTCATGGTCGTGATGCGCGGCGCGTGCTCGGAGACTTCCTGACGGACCTGGGTAATACCTTTCTCCATCTCGTTCAGGATATGGACCCGACCGTCCTTGGCCTGCGCCAGGGCGACCTTCATGATCTCCTCGTTGATCGAAGTGATCTTGATATCCATCTGCAGCGAGGTGATCCCTTCTTCCGTCCCGGCGACCTTGAAGTCCATATCGCCGAGATGGTCTTCATCGCCGAGGATGTCGGAAAGGACGGCGAATTCGTCGCCTTCCTTGATCAGCCCCATTGCGATACCGGCGCAGGGCCGTGCCATGGGAACGCCCGAATCCATCAGCGACATCGACGTGCCGCAGACGGTCGCCATCGATGAAGAACCGTTCGATTCGGTTATCTCCGAGACAACGCGCAGGGTGTAGGGGAAGTCATCCTTCTCCGGCAGCAGGGGCCGGATCGCCCGCCAGGCAAGCTTGCCATGGCCGATCTCACGCCGTCCCGGGGAACGGAGGAAAGAAGCTTCACCGACAGAGTAGGGCGGGAAATTGTAGTGCAGCATGAAATGCTCGCGATATTCCCCTTCCAGCGCGTCGATGATCTGCTCGTCTTGACCGGTGCCAAGCGTGGTCACGACCAGCGCCTGTGTTTCGCCGCGCGTGAACAGGGCGGAGCCATGTGCCCGGTCAAGCACGCCGACTTCGGCGACAATCGGCCGTACCGAGCTGGTATCGCGTCCGTCGATCCGTACGCCGGTCTTCAGGATGCTGCCGCGGACGACGTCTTTCTCCAGGTTTTTCAGCGCGCCAGCGGCAAGCTGCTCGTCAAAATCGTCGCCCTGTTCCTCGGCGAGGGCGGCAAGCGCGGCGCTCTTTGCGCTGGAAACCGCTTCGACGCGATCCTGTTTGACGGTGATCGAATAGGCATCACGGATCGATGCCTCGGCGATCTCCGCAAGGCGGGTTGAGACCGCCGCTTCGTTCTCCGGCGGGGCCGGAACGTCCCACGGGTCCTTGGCGCAGCTTTCGGCCAGATCGATGATCGCATCGATGACCGCTTGCGATTCCCGGTGACCGAACATCACGGCGCCCAGCATGATGTCTTCATCGAGCTCATGCGCTTCCGACTCGACCATCATCACGCCTTCTTGCGTGCCTGCGACGACGAGGTCGAGGTCGCTCGACGGCATATCGTCCAGTTGCGGGTTGAGCACGTATTCGCCGTCAATATAGCCGACCCGGCAGCCGCCGAGCGGGCCGAGGAAGGGAATACCGGAAATCGTCAAAGCCGCCGAAGAGCCAACCAGCGCGACGACGTCCGGATCGTTTTCCAGATCGTGGGCGAGAACGGTGCAGATCACCTGCGTTTCGTTACGGAAACCCTTGGCAAAGAGCGGCCGGATCGGCCGGTCGATCAGACGCGAGGTCAGCGTTTCCTTCTCGTTCGGGCGACCTTCGCGCTTGAAAAAGCCGCCGGGAATCTTGCCGGTGGCAAATGTTTTCTCTTGGTAATTGATCGTAAGGGGGAAGAAATCAACGCCGACGCGCGGCTGTTTCTGCGCCACCGCCGTACACAGGACTTTCGTCCCGCCATAGGTGACCAGAACGGCGCCGTCTGCCTGGCGCGCAATGCGTCCAGTCTCGAAGACGAGCGGCCGACCGCCCCAGGTGATTTCTTTTCTCGTGATTTCAAACATCTATATTCCTTCACATACAGTCCTTCGGAACGCCGCACCGGCAGACCCATGCCTGCAAATGCTGTCGCGCCACGCCTGATGTTGAACGGCGTGCGACGGGGCGTCCGATATTGTTGTCATTTCTGTACGGGACATGGCGCGGTTTGCGCACATGGTTTCGATCGTCCCGTTGTGCCGGCGCGATTAGCGCCGCAATTCCAGTCTTTTGATAAGGTCTTGGTACCGTTCCTCGCTCTTCTTCTTGGTGTAGTCGAGCAATCGGCGGCGCTGTCCGACCATAATGAGTAGGCCGCGGCGCGAATGGAAATCCTTCTTATGTGTTTTCAAATGCTCCGTCAGGTTCCGGATACGCTCGGTCAGGATCGCAACCTGTACCTCGGGCGAGCCGGTATCCCCGGATTTCGTGGCGAACTCACCGATGAGTTCCTGCTTTCTTTCAGCCGTAATCGACATCGATAACTCCTTGATTTAGAGGTTCAAAACACGGAACGGCTTCACTTCACCTGCCGCGTAGCGCACAAGCGCCACGGGCTTGGTCCTCGTTTTTGCGAGGACCGTATCGCCGTTGTCGAGTTCGGCAATACGCTGAAGATCGACCTTCCGCAGCAGCGATACCGGCTGACCATTTCTCAACCGCATCGCCTCGCTTT
>JAPPPC010000414.1 GCA_028817685.1 Rhodospirillaceae bacterium | reverse complement strand
CATGAGGAGAGCGCGGCGATCCTGTTAGAACGCGCGCAAACGTGACACCAAATTTATTTAGTCGTCTTCGAAATCTGACGGCAGGAACGATACCAGCACGTCGCACGGGGATACCGTCAGCAGGTTCTTTGACGTGGATTTACGCCACCAGCGTTCGATTGTGTTGCGGCGGCGGTGGCCAACGACGATCAGGTCGGCGCCGATCTCCCGCGCCGTTGCGGTAATTTCGTCGACCGGGTCCCTATACCCCAGCCGTCCTTCCGCTTTGATCCCGCGTTTGCGCAACCGTTCGACGCCTTCATCCAGGTAACTGCGGATCTCGCGTTGCTCTTCGTTCACCAGGTCCGAGGGGTTGACGCCGCCTGCGATCGGCATGGTCGTGGATGACGTGATAACGGCCAGCAGGTGGGTTTCCGCCTTGCAGAACTCGGCGATTTCGGCGCCTTGACGCAGGGCGGCCCGGTATTCCGGACTGCCGTCATACGCGAGAAGTATCTTCTTATACATTGTATTATTTCCCCTGCCCTGCCCGTTTCAATATCCAAACCGGGATCAAGGCGCAAACAAAAACAATGCTAATGAAACTGAAGCCGTCCTGGAAACCGAAGGTTGCTGCCTGCGCTTCGATGACACTACCCAGATAGTGTAGGGCGCCGGGCTGATGGATCGCCGCCGGTACGCCGCTTTCGTCGAGGAGATGTTCGACAGCGTCGAGAAACTCGCGGCTGACCGGATTGCCCGGGGTCTGGGTGGTGGTCAGCGCGTCGCTGTGGAACTGGGTCCGCTGCGAGATAAGGAGGACAACCGCGTTAATACCGATCGAACCGCCGAGCTGCCGCATAAAATTCAGGGCGCCGGATCCACGATTGAGCTGATCCGGTTCCAGGGTTCGCATGGCGCTGGAGACCAGCGGCGGCATGATCAACCCCATTCCGAATCGTCCGATCATGGTGTAGATCGCGACTGTCCAGAAGGCGGTGTTGGTGTCCGCGGTCGTCATCAGCGCGGCGCCGAGCGCAAAAAACAACAGGCCGATCGCGATTGGATAATGGGCCGGCACCCGATCCGAAACACGGCCCGAAACCGGGAAGAGAGCCATCAGGACCAGGCCCGCTGGAATCAGCACCAAGCCCGCCGCCGTTGCGGAATAACCGCCGACCGTCTGGACGAAGACGGGAATGGCGTAGCTTGAAGCCATATTGCCGAAGCCGAATACGGTGGCGACCAGGACCGCAGATGAAAAGGCCGGATTGGCGAACAGGGTCATATCGAGCAGTGGCGATTTCGCGCGCAGTTGCAGCACGATGAATATCCCGATAGCGGCAACGGCGGTCGCCGCGCGCGTCATGATCAGATCGGAGGTCCAGCCATATCGCTGCCCGTCGGCCATGGCGGACAGCAGATTGATCAAGGCGATGCTGAGGACGATGATCCCGGCCCAGTCGAAGGGCGGCAAGCGGCGCCACTCGATCGGCCCGGGCATCAGCATCGCGCCGAGCACGAACGCCGCCGCGCTCAGCGGCAGCGGAATGTAGAAGATGTAGCGCCACGAGAAGGTGTCGATCGCGAGACCGCCGATGAAAGGTCCGATGCCCGGTGCCAGCATGATCGCCATGCCGTACAGCCCCATCGCGAGACCGCGACGGTTTTCGGGAAACACCTGGAACAGCACGACCATCACCAAGGGCTGGCTGACCCCGGCGGAAAAACCCTGCAGGATGCGGCCGAGAATGATGAAATCGTATGTCGGGCTGGTCGCCGCGATCGCAGTGCCGATGAAGAAAACGACGATGATGATCAGGAAGGTCAGGCGCTGACCGAACGCCTCGACGAGCCAGTTGTTGAGCAGCTGGCTGATCGTCATCGTGGCGATGAACGCGGTCGCCATCCATTGCGCCAGATCCTGCCCGATCCCGTAGGCCCCCATGACACTGGGGACTGCGACGTTGACGATGGTGATCGACAGCACCATCGAAATGACGCCGAGCATCCCGGCGAAAGCGACGAGATAGCGATAGCTGGGACCGTATTGCGCGAAGCGGTCTTCGATCGTCGGGCCTGACGCCACGCTGCCTTCCTGTCTTCGCCGCGATTTGGCCGCTCAGGCGGAAACGTTTTGAACGGGCGGGCCGTACCCGCCCGGCACAGGACCGCTTACTTGTCGCGGATGTCGATATTGATTTCCACCATCATGCCCGGCCGGAGTTTGCGCTCCTTCTGGTCGATGGCGATGCGCACCGGTAGCCGTTGCGTGATTTTGGTGAAGTTGCCGCTCGGATTCGGGCTGGGCAGCAATGCGAACTCCGCTGTCGTCGAGTTGCCGATGGCGATGACGTGGCCGACGAAACCTTCTTCGGTGTTGCCATTGTCATGCGACTCGATACCGACCATGCCGAGAATTTTATCGATAGAGCCTTCCCCGGGATACGCGTCAACCGACACATCGACCTGCTGGCCGATCTTCAGTTTCCGAACTTCCGTTTCCTTGACGTTGGCTTCAATCCAGACTCGGTCCGGATTGTGAACGAGTGCGAGCCGCTGGCCCGGCGTGACATATTCGCCGACTTCGACAAATGTCTTGTCCACGACACCTTTGACCGGCGCGCGGATGCTGCGGTCGGCCAGATCGAGCTTTTGCTGTTGAAGCTGTGCACGCAGCCAGCCTTCTTCGTATTTCAGCTTGGCGACCTCGCCATCGAGCACGTTCAACTGCGCGCGCTCAGCATCCGCTTCAAGCAGTTTGGCGCGTGCCGCCTGCACCTCTGCGACCGCGGTGCGAAACTCGCCGGAAAGCTGCTGCTCGCGCGCCAAGACTTCGTCGTACTGTTTGCGAGAGATAATCTTTTTCTGAAACAGCGACTTGGTTCGTTTGAGTTCGGTTCGCGCCAATTCCAGTTGCGGTTTCAGCGACGACACCTCCGCCTCGGCGGCGGCCAACTCCGATTTCTGCGTCTGATAGCGGCTGCGCGTTTGCTTGTCGACGAGGCCTTTTTCGGCGATCAGCCGGTTCCGCTCCGCGTCGACTCCCCGTACGCGGGCCACCAGCTGTTCGGTCAGCAACTCGGATTCGCGCGCGTCGATCTGAACGATGACTTGGCCTTTGCTGATGTCATCGCCTTCGCTGATGTTCATCTCGGTCACCCAGCCCGCGACGCGGCTGCTCACGGTGATCAGGCTGCCGGCGATGCGGGCGTCATATTCGTAGACATGGGTGAAACGGCTGCGAACTTCCTCAAATCCCCAGTAGCCACCGACACCCAGCACGAGAATTAGGATGACATAGCGAATCCAGCCGCGGTTGCGGCGTGGGGGCGGGGGGGACGTTTCCGTTTTTGTCTCTTCGGTTTCGTCGGATTCCGATTTCGTGTCGTCGGACACTCGCACTTCCTCCTGCAATAACGACGCGCCGGTGCCGGAAGGTCCAGGACCTTCTTGAATGCGTTATGCCTGTCGGGTCTCCGTTGGGGGTGCCCGGTTAGGATGCGTTTCCAGGTCACAAGTGCGACCCGCCGCCGAATTCCAAAGAATGTGACGGTCGACCGCACAATAGAATTCGACTGACTCGGATGCCTCAGGCGATGGCAAAGCGCGTTAAATCTCAATGCTCTGAATCATACACATCTCTGCGGTCGGATCAATATTGCGGCAATGGATCGCGGTGTTGAGGCAGCATCGACGGATTCGTTGCACAGGCAAACCGGTTGCTTTTAGATACGCGGCAATACAGCGAATGGGGGAAATGTCGATGTCGAGAGTAATTACCGTGGGCGGGGCGCAGATGGGGCCGATCGCGCGCGCCGACAGCCGAAAGGCAGTGGTCGACCGCATGTTGGCACTTCTGGATACGGCGCACGCGCGCGGTTGCGACTTGGTTGTCTTTCCCGAACTGGCATTGACGACCTTCTTTCCACGCTGGTGGATGGAAAGCCAGAACGAGGTCGATTCATTTTTCGAGAGCGAGATGCCCGGCCCGGATACGCAGCCGCTGTTCGACCGGGCGCGGGAATATGGCATCGGCTTCTATCTCGGATATGCGGAAAAGACGGTCGAAGATGGCGAAACGCACCGCTACAACACGTCGATCCTGGTCGACAAGGACTCCAACATCGTCGGGCGCTATCGCAAGGTGCACCTGCCGGGCCATGCGGAGCATGAGCCGGAGCGTCCTTGGCAACATCTCGAGAAAGGCTATTTCGAGGTCGGCAATCTCGGCTTCCCGGTTTGGCGCACGATGGGCGGTGTGATGGGCATGTGCCTGTGCAACGACCGGCGCTGGCCGGAGACGTTCCGCGTCATGGGCATGCAGGGTGTCGAAATGGTGATGCTCGGATACAACACGCCGGCGGCCAACGCGGTCGGACCAGAGCCGTTTCACGTGCGCATGATGCATAATCACATCACCATGCAGGCGGGCGCCTACCAGAACGGCACTTGGGTGGTCGGGGTGGCCAAGGCAGGACCGGAAGAGGGTTGCGACCTGATGGGCGGCAGCGTCATCGTTGCCCCATCCGGGGAGATCGTGGCACAGGCGCATACTTTGGGCGACGAGTTGATCGTCGCCGAATGCGACCTGGACGAATGCACTTTCAACAAAACGACGATCTTCAATTTCGAGGCCCATCGCCGGCCGGAGCACTACAAGATCATCACCGAACAGGTCGGCGCCGTCCCGCCGCCGGAGGAATAGACCGATGCGCGAATCCATCGTCGTGATTAATCCGAATTCGACCGAGGCTTGCACTGATGCGATCGACATGGCCATGCAGCCGCTGCGCTTGGATGGTGGACCGGCGATCGAATGCGTCACGATGAACGAAGGGCCGCCGGGGATCGAAAGCCAACATGACTCCGACAGCATCATCCTGCCACTCTGCGATTACATCCGCGCCCGGGACAACGATGCCGGCGCGTTTGTGATCGCCTGCTTCAGTGACCCCGGCCTGCACGCCGCACGCGAGCGGACGGACCATCCGGTACTGGGCATCGCCGAAGCCGCTTATCTGACCGCGATGACCAAAGGTGAGAAGTTCGGCGTCATCTCGATCCTGGAGCCGTCGGTGAAGCGCCACGGCCGCTATGTCCGGCAGATGGGAATCGAGTCCCGCAGTGCCGGCGATCGCGCCATCGGACTCGGTGTGGTGGAGCTCGCTCAGGAAGATAAGGTGCTGGACCGCATGATCGAGACCGGCAAGGCCTTGCGCGACGAAGACGGGGCGGATGTGCTGATCCTGGGCTGCGCGGGCATGGCGCGTTACCGCAACCAGGTATCCGATGCGGTGGGGCTGCCCGTCGTCGAACCGAGCCAGTCCGCCGTCGCAATGGCGATGGGGCAGCTGCGCTGCGGGTGACACGGCACTGTCATGGCAAGTCGTCCGATACGGGACGATAACCTGCGGCTCGTCCTGTCGAGCCACGAGGCCGGTTACATCGAAGCGGGATTGTCGGAGGCGCGCGATGGCCTTCATTCTCGTGACGGTGCTGGTCTGCTTTGTGAACGGTGTCGGCGCCTATCTTAGCCTGCGGCGGTTCCGGTCCTATCGCGACGATCATGAAAAGTTTCTGCGGCACTACCGCCGGAAGCCGTAACCTGACAGGTCGGTGTTGAGCTTTCCGCGCGCTCAGTCGATCTCCGCGGCGCGCTTCAGCGACGCCATCATCGAGATACGTTGCAGGTAGGCGCGTCTCAGGTCCGGGTCGGCTTCGGTATTGCGCAGCCGGTCGCGGAATTCGGCCTGATCCGTGTCGTCGGCGGTTTCCAAATCTTTCTTGTTCTGAATCGTCTGGACCTGCACCGCCTCCATGGTGACCGTCCGCCGTTGCCGGTCGTACAGGTCGAGCTGCGTCGACTCCGCGCTTCCGTGCCAGACTTCGGCAAGCCGGTCCGTCAGATTGAACGCGTCGTGGATGCCGCCATTCATGCCCATGCCGCCGAGTGGATTGTTGATATGCGCCGCATCGCCGGCCAGGAACACACGCCCCCGCCGGAACGTTTTGGCGACCCGTTGATGGACCCGGTAGAGCGTGCGATGCACGACGTCGGACGGGCCGGCGCCGGCGGCGACCCAATCCAGACAGCGGCGCCCATACTCCGGGTCTAGCGCGGCGGCGTCCGACATGTCGGCAGGGATCGGCAGCATTACCCGACATAGTCCCGGAATGCGCAGCAGGAAATGCCATTGCTGCGGATCCGCGACATAGCTGACGGGGTCCAAATCCGGAATTTCGTCGGCGAACTCGAACGGCGTGCTGAGAACCAGAAACCGTTCCGGCCAGGTGAAGCCTTCGAACTCGACATCGATCGCGCGCCGCACCTGACTGCTTGCGCCGTCCGCGCCGATCAGCCAGCGGCCGGTTCTCTCGCCCTGTTTCAGCACGACCGTCACGCTGTCCGAATCCTGGCGGCAGTCCTGGATACCGTTGTCGAAGACGATTTCGAACGCCGGGTTCGGCTCAAGCTTGTCGAGCAGAATACGCGTCAGGCGCCACTGTTCGCATTGCAGCCGGAAGGGGTGATTGGTGAGGTCGGCGATGTCGCCGAAATCGAACCGCGCGATCAGCCCGTCGCGCTTGTTGCGATATTGCAGTTTGGGCGCGCGCAACCCATGCGCCTCCAGCGGCGCGGCCGCGCCGAGCTCATCCAGCATGTCGAGAGTCGAGGGATGAAAGGTAGAGGCGCGCGACTCCGTCGCGAGATCGGGACCGGTCTCGAACACGGTCACCGGGACGCCGTGGTGAACCAGCCGTGCCGCCGCCGAAAGCCCGACCGGGCCGGCGCCGGCAATAAAGACGCGTTCTTCCGTCATCGTTTTCCGCGGACCGCCGTTATCCCGCCCGGCTGCGCGCGTAATCGCAGACCGTCTCGATCAGCTTTGTCATGATGTCGCGCTGCTCCTCGAAATGGCCCTCGCGCTTTTTCATATTGCGCTCGTCCCAATAGAGCCGGCGGTTGATCTCGATTTGCAGGCTGTGGCGTTCTTGCGCCGGGTCGCTGTAGGCGCGCACCAGCTCGACCCCTTTCTGCCCATCATTGATGCCGACATGGAAGCCGAAACCGGCGAGTGTCTCGCGCACCAGCTCGGTGAATTCGACCCCGGCGGTCGTGCCGTCGCGGTTGCCCAGCACGTAGTCGTTCTCGTTTGGCTCGCCGGCCTTCTCGAACCCGGTCGCCCATTTCGACGGCATTGAATGGCAGTTGATGTGCCAGGCGGCGCCGAAGGCCGCATGGGTGCTGTCGAGATGGTCGCGCAACGCGTCGTGATAGGGCCGCCAATATCGTTCGATGCGATTGTGCACTTCTTCGATGGACAGCTTGCGTTCGTAGATCGGCTTGCGGTCCCGCCCCGAACGGCTGCGGATCAAGCCCATGCCGGATTTGGTCTTGTGGCTGACCTCGATCGGGTGCGGCCATTCGCCGTCCAGCATCTCCGGATCGAGATCGGCGGCCGACCGGTTGGGATCGATATACATGCGGCTGAACTCCGCCGCGATCAGCGGCGCGCCATGGTCCGGGGCTGCGGCGAACAGTTCCTCGACGCACGGATCCTCGCCCCGGCGCAGCATCGATAGCGGCACGACATAGTCGAAATCGTCCGGATAGTGGCTGCCGCTATGCGGCGAGTCGAAGACGACGGGCGCGGGCGTACCACGCGGCGGTGTGATGGTTATGTGGGGGTGTTTCGTCAAAACAGTAAATTCGCGCCAAAGTTGCGTTTTGGATCAAGCTCTCGTTGTACGCGACCGAGCGGCTTCGCGCTCTCCGGCTTGTCGCAGGGCTGGAAGATGCCGCTGCCCTGCTCGGCATGCAGTTCGCCATCCTCGACCACGACCCGCCCGCGGCTCACCACCTGCACCGGCCAGCCGGTCAGCTCCATGCCTTCATAGGGCGTGTAGCCCGTATTGTCGTGCAGCATGTCCGCCGTGACTGTGACCTTCCGCTCCGGGTCCCAGATCGCCATATCCGCGTCCGTGCCGACCGCGATCGTCCCTTTGCGCGGATATAGCCCGTAGATCTTGGCATGCGCCGTCGAGGTGATATCGACGAAGCGGTGGATGTCGATCCGCCCCTTGCCGACCCCTTCGGAGAACAGCATCGGCAGGCGCAGCTCGATCCCCGGCACGCCGTTCGCGATCTCCTTGAAGGACGGATTCGGCCCCGCCTTCAGCTTGCCCGTCTCGTCGAACCGGTACGGCGCGTGATCGGAGGAAACGACCTGGAAGATGCCGGTCTGAATGCCGTGCCAGATCGCTTTCTGCCCCGCCTTGTCGCGCGGCGGCGGGCTGCAGCAGAACATCGCACCTTCCATCCCCTCGCGGTCGAGATCGTCCAGGGTCAGGAACAGATATTGCGGGCAGGTCTCGCCATAGACCTTCAGCCCCTTGGCCTGGGCCATGCGGATCTCTTCCATCGCCTCCTCGGCGGAGACGTGGACGATCAGCAGCGGCGTGTCGAGCAGCCGGCCCAGCGCGATCGCCCGGTGCGTCGCCTCGCCCTCGGCGACCTCGGCATGGCTCACCCCGTGATAGACCGGCGCCCGGTTGCCGCCATCGATCAGGCGCTGCGCCAGCCAGCGGATCATGTCCCAGTTCTCCGCATGGATCATCGTCAGCGCGCCCTCGCGCCGCGCGGTGGCGAGCACCTCGAGCATCTGATAGTCGTCGAGCTTGGTCCCGTCATAGGTCATATAGACCTTGAAGGAGGTATAGCCGTCGCGGATCAGCGCCGGCAGCTCCTGGCCCAGCACCTGCTCGGTCGGATCGGTGATGATCAGATGCACCGCGTAGTCGATCACCGCCTTGGCGTCGCCCCGTTCGCGATAATCCTTGACGACCGCCGCCGCCGACTGGCCGCGATGCTGTGCCGCGAACGGGATGATCGTCGTTGTCCCGCCGAACGCGGCCGCCACCGTGCCGCTGTGAAAATCGTCGGCGCACATCACGCCCATGCCCGACACCTGCTCGATATGGCAATGGCTGTCGATCCCGCCGGGCATCACCAGCTTTCCCGCCGCGTCGATCTCGCGCGCGCCCGCGTCCAGCCCCTGTCCCAGCGCCGCGATCTTGCCGTCGCGCACACCCACATCGCAGACCGTGCGGTCCGTCGCCGTCACGACCTCGCCGCCGCGCACCACCAGATCGAAAGCCGCCATGGATTGTCTCCCGAAATTCACCAATGCGCCGCAACTTTGACAAGGTGCCGCCCGCGGCACAAGCGTTTCGCGCCCTTGAAACCCCGTTCCTTATGGGTAAAAAGGCCGCTGCATCAAAGTGGAGCCCCCATGAACGACACATTGCCCCCGCCGCCGGCCGATTCCTATCACAGCTTCCTCGACTACAAGGTGGTCGAGCGGGACGAGGGGTTCGTGCGCCTGGAAATGACCGGCCTCAACCATCACCGCAACCGCGGCGACTATATCCATGGCGGCGTGCTGATGTCGCTGATGGACATCGCCGGCATCATGGCCGGCGGCCGCGCCAGCGGCGAGACGCGCAAGGCGGTGACCGTCAATTTGACCTGCAATTTCCTGTCGACCGCGATGGGCGAGACGGTGCACGCCGAAGGCCGCATCATCCGCAAGGGCCGCTCCATGTTCTTCTCCGACGTCCGCGTCGTCGACGCGGAAAGCGGCAAGATCTATTCGTCGGGGCAGGGCGCGTATAAGTATTTGTAGGGCGGATAAGGCGCTGTGAGAACGCAACGTGACGTCCCGGATTTAATCCGGGACCCAGCCTGCGCCGCCGGCGGTAGGGGACGGGCCGCGCGATGTTTCCCGGCTGGACCCCGGCTCTGCGGCCGGGGAACACGGGGCCGGTATGAAGGCGGCGTTGTAACGATCACAACCTCTTGTAAAGATCCAGCCAATCTGGATTGTCCCTCTCGATCAGGGTCAGTTTCCACGCCCGCTTCCAGCGTTTGAGACGCCTCTCCTGCGCCCTGGCGGCGTCTATGTCTTCATACGATTCAGCATGGACCAGCGTTTTCACGCCGTGACGTTTCGTGAACCCGTCGGCCAAACCCTGCTTGTGTTCGTATACGCGCCGGGCCAGGTCGTTCGTCAGGCCGACATAGAGCGTTCCGTTTCGCTTACTCGCGAGGATGTAGACGTAGTACGGCATGAACCGAGCGTCGCATGAAATGATACGGGCTCGTCAAGCGTCGCCGCACGCGTTGGTGAAATTTCGATGTCATTGTTCGACCCGCTTCGTGGCGTCCCGGATTTAATCCGGGACCCAGCCTGCGCCGTCGGCGGTAGGGGACGGGCCGCGCGATGTTTCCTGGCTGGGCCCCGGCTCTGTGGCCGGGGCACACGGCGGAGGTGTGAATTCCCGCCTAACCCTTCGCCCCGCCGATCAGCGCCACGTTGCCGTGCAAATGCAGCACCTGCGGGGTCAGGCCGGCGGCGGGGAACCAGTCGAGGAAATCCGCCAGGCGGGCCGGGCGGTTGTCGGTGCCGAGGTCTTCGACATAGGCGTCGAAATCGTCCGCCGTGCGCATGCCGCTTCCATGTACCCGCTCGATGCGTGACCAGATGCTTTGCTGCAGCGGGAACAGGGACGGCGCGTCCAGGCGCAGCCGGTCGTACAGCAAGAAACAGCCGCCCGGCGCCAGCCGCGCGGCGGCGGCGGCGATGACCTCCTGTTTTGCGGGGTCCGGCAGGTCGTGGAAGGTGAGAGCGGTGAAGATTGCGCCGTAGGCTTTGTCCGGGATCGCGATGTCGCCGATCGCTTCCAGGTCGCCCTCGATCGCGGTGAACCGGCCCGCCGGCAGCATGTCTTGCGCCTGCTGCAACGCGTCCCCCTTGCGGTCGACGCCGACGATGTCGAGGTCGGGTCGTTTCTCGAGGATAAGATGCGCCACGTAACCGACGCCGCAGCCGAACTCCAGCACGGCCTGGCCTTGGCCCACGGTGTCCGCGATCAGCGTCGCCAGAATGTCGAGCTGCTCCCCGCGGGTGGGGTGTCGTTGAACCGGATCTTGCACGGAATTCTCCCAGTGATGCGTTGCTCCGCTTTGGTGCGGAGACAGGGTGCCGACGAACGGCGTTAAGATGCTGCAGGCTTAATTACTTTAGTTGCGCCATCTACCGCAATCACAGGACGCCGCGGGAGAAATGAAAACGAAATTTTAACCTTATGCTATAGTATTAATGGGAATTAAGTATCACGCGTTTGCGTGCCGAAGGGGCTGTAGGCAGAACGCTCGACCTTGAAAGGCAAGTAATGACCGAATTGGGGGGGACGCGCTATTCGCGTTGGCGCGGGACAAATCGCCGGATGGGCGGAAAGCGCTGGTCGAAGCGATCGGCGCCCTGTCCGATGGCGAAGGGTCGACGCTGTCCGATCGCGAGCGCGGCCTGATGTTCGACATTCTGGGCCATTTGGTCCACGAGACGGAAATGTCGGTGCGCCGCACGGTCAGCGCCTGCCTGGCGGAACTGCCCGATGCGCCGCGCGACCTGATCCGTCTGCTGGCGAATGACGATATCGAGATCGCCTATCCGGTGCTGACCAACAGCGGCGTTCTGCAGGATGAGGATCTGATCGAGGTCGTGCGTCACCGCACGCAGGAGCATCAGCTCGCCATCACCATCCGCAGCTCTATCAACGAATCGGTCTCGGACGCGCTGGTGGAAACCGGCAACGAAAACGTCATCCGGTCGCTGCTGAAGAACACGGACGCCAAGATCTCCCGCAGCACGATGGAGCATCTGGTCGAACAGTCGAAGCGCATCGATTCGTTCCAGGAACCGATCCTGCACCGCCGCGAGCTCGACCCGGAACTCGTCACGAAAATGTTCGCCTGGGTCTCCTCGGCCCTGCGGCAATATATCGTCGATGATTGGGATCTGGATTCCGGCACGGTCGACAGCCTGCTGGAACGGGCGACCGCGCGCGAGGTGCAGGCGGCGGCATATGACGCGCGCGAACTGTCCAAGACGCAGCAACTCGCCGAGAACCTCGAAGCGATCGGCAAGATGACGCCGGAGATGATGCTCGGCGTCCTGCGGGAAGGCAAGGTCGCGCTGTTCATCGCCTTGTTCACGAATTTCACCGGGCTCGACGAAACATTCGTCCGGCGCATGCTGTTCGAACATGGCGGCAACGCCTTGGCCATTACCTGCAAGGCGGCCGGGATCGGCAAGGCGATCTTCGCGTCGATCTTCGCCCTGACGCGGAGCAAGAAGGGCGCGGACGAGGAAGCGCTGCGCAAGGAAACACGGGCCTGTATTGCGATCTACAACAAGACCTCGCGCGACAAGGCGATGGAAACGGTTCGACGTTGGCAGGCGAACAACGCTGCGATGAGCGCGCTGAAGCGCTGAGGGCGGGCTGAATGGCGGAAGCGAAGCGGCGCACAAGCGAGTTGAAATCGGTGACTGACGATAAAGCGATCGCGGCAACGGCGATAGGCAAGGCCGCGGCGGCCGAACATCGCCTGTATAATTTGGGACGGCTGGTTTCCGCCTGGATCTGGGAAACGGATGCCGAGTTCCGGCTGACCGACGTGTCGTACCGGGTGTTCGACATGCTGGGCCTGCATCCGCAGGAACTTATCGGCCGGCGGCTGCGGGATATCGGTTCCTTCGTGACCCTTGAGGATTTTCCGGCCGGCGGCGAAAGCCAATCCACCTTCCGCGACGTCTTCTTCGAGGTTCCCGACCGCGAGGGGCAGAAACGGCTGTTCCTGGTCAGCGGCCTGCCGGTCTACGACCAGGATACGGGCGCGTTCCGGGGCATGCAGGGTATCGCCGAGGATGTCACCCGGCATCCCAGGGCGGATGCGGAATTCGAAAAACTGTTCGAGTCGCTGGAGCAAAGCCTCGTCCTCGTGATGATCGCGAACGCGGAAGGCGAGATCGAATATGCGAACGAAAAGTTCCAGGAAGCGACCGGCTACAATCTCGAGGAGCTGAAACGCATTTCGCCCTGGAACCTCGTCGACATGAAAAAGGACGAGCGGGAAAAGAAACTCGAGCATGTGAACGAAGGCAATGAGTGGTTCGGCGAAACCCATTACCGGCGGAAGAACGGCGCGCTGTTTTGGGCGGCCGAGCACATCACGCCGATCCCGGCGCAGGATGGCGGGATCGACCGTCTGTTGTGGGTGATCGAGGACAAGACCGCGCGGCGCGTCTACAGCACCCATCTGGAAAACCGCGCCGACCCGGAATTGTTCACCGACATGCCGAGCCGGATTCGCAATGCGGTCTTCCTGGTTCTGTCGAGCGACAATAGTTTGATGGCCAAGCTGCAGATGGAAAATCTGGCGCTGGACGACGCGCTGAACCGGCTGCCGCTCGGCGTCATCGTCGTCGATGCCTTCGCGCGGCCGATCCGGTCGAACCGGGCGGCGCAGGCGATCCTCGACGCCGATGACGGGCTGTCGCTCGGCCGCGATGGGCTGCAGGGCGAAGTGGACGGTCAGCTGGTCAAGGTCCGCGACATCATCTGGCGCGCCGGCCGCCGGCGGAAGGACGGCAAGGAAGACGATACCGGCGCGATCGCGCTGGAACGGCCTTCTGGCGACCGGCCGCTCTCGCTGGTGATCACCTCGTTGCGCACCGGATCGCACTATTTCGACAAGGATCGCCCGGCGGCGCTGCTCTTCATCGGCGATCCGGAAACCCATCCGGAATTCGACGAAGACCGGCTCAGCAAACTGTACGGGCTGACGCGGGCCGAGGCCCGGCTGGCCTCCCTCCTGGCGCAGGATCTCAGCCTTGCCGACGCGGCCGACGAATTGTCGGTCAGTCAGCACACCGTACGGACCCATGTGAAACGGATCTTCTCCAAGACGACGACCGAACGGCAGTCCGGTCTGATCCGGCTGCTGCTCAGCGGACCGGCGTCGATCAGCCCCGATTGAGCGATACGCCGAAACCCTACGGCGTCGCCGCTTTCTTCGACCGCCACGCGCCGGGTTGGGATGCGGCGCACGGCCCGCAATCCGACCGCGCCGCCTATCTGCGCGGGCTCTGCGCCGCGCTGGGCCGGCCGCGCGTCATAGATCTGGGATGCGGCACCGGGTGGCAGCTCATCGATTTGGCGGACCATATCGCAAGCGGTGTCGGCCTCGACATCTCTCCGGCGATGGTGGCGCAGGCGCAGGAGAATACGGCCGCTCTCGGTGACGAAACGAACCTCGCCTTTCACGTTGGCGACAGCGCGACCGCATCGGCCGAGGCGTTAGGGCGCTTTCAGCTCGCGCTGTTCGTCGGATCGCTGGAACACGCGACGGACCAGGCGGCGGCGCTCGCCACGGCTGCGGGCTTGTTGGATGGGGCGGGCCGCCTCGTCGTGATCATGCCCCACCCCTGCAACCCGGGCGTTTTGCGGTCGCGCTGGTTCGGGCCGCGATACGATGTGCCGCTGAACCATCTGACGCCCCGGGCGCTGGCCGGAATGGCGCGGGGTGCGGGCCTGCGGCTCGAGGCGTGCGCGGCGCTGCCCTATGGCGGCCGCGGCAGGCTGCTCGACCGGTGGCCCGTTATGGCGGGAGCCTACGCCGCGCGCTTCGCCCTCGCTTGACAAGCGCCGAGGCCGAATGGCTTCATCGCCTACCAAAAATTAGTGATCCAGGGAGGGGCGCATGAGCGACACCGACAACAAGAAAGCCTTGGAGGCGGCCCACGCCGCGGGGCTCGACAGGATGGCGGAGCGCTATCCGGACGATGTGGCCCGCGCGTTCAACTTCGCGCAGTCGCTGCGCAGCCGCTTGACGATCGATGTCGCGCCGGCGGACGAACCGGCGCATGTCTATCGCGCCGGGGGAGGTGAGTGATGACCGACTTCGCCTTTCTGACCATCGCCGAAGCGGCAAAACTGCTGAACGGCAAAGAGATCTCTCCCGTCGAATACGCGCAGTCCCTGCTCGACCGGATTTCGGCGCATGACGGTGCCTACAACTCCTTCCTGCATGTCTCCGCTGACATGGCGCTGGACGAGGCGCGCGCGGCCGAAAGCGAGATCATGGCCGGCAATTGGCGCGGCCCGCTGCACGGCGTGCCCTATGCGCTGAAGGACATCGTCGATGCCGCCGGCATGCCGACGACCTGCCACTCCCAGGTCATGCAGCGCAACAGCCTGCCGGAAACGGACGCCGACGTGACCGACCGGTTCAAGAAGGCCGGGGCGGTGCTGCTGGGCAAGACGGCGACGCATGAATTCGCGATCGGCGGCCCCTCGTTTGATCTGCCCTGGCCGCCGGCGCGCAACCCGTGGAACCGGGATCACTTCACCGGCGGTTCGTCGAGCGGATCGGGCGCGGCCCTGGCGGCCGGCTTCGTGCCGGCGGCGATCGGCACGGATACGGGTGGCTCGGTGCGCAACCCGGCCTCCATGTGCGGCCTGGTCGGTATGAAGGCGACCTATGGAAGGGTCAGCCGCCGTGGCGTCTTCCCGCTCTCCTTTACCCTCGACCATGTCGGACCGATGACCCGCACGGTCGAGGACAATGCGATCCTGCTCAACATCATCGCCGGGCACGACCCGCAGGATCCAGGCAGCGCGCCGGTCGACAAGCCGGATTTCACGGCGGGCCTCGGCAAGGGCGTCAAGGGCATGCGGATCGGTGTGATCCGGCATTTCTTCGAGACCGACATGCAGGCCGATCCGGAGATGGCCAAGGGCATCGAGGATGCGCTCGACGTGCTGCGTGGGCTGGGGGCGGAGGTTCGCGACATGACCCTGGCGCCGCTCGACCATTACGCGGCGACGAACCGGGTGATCCTGCTGCCGGAAGCCTACGCGATCCACGAGAAATGGTTCCAGGAACGGCCGGAGGATTACGGCGAGCTCGCCCGCCAGCGGATCATGGGCGGCGCCTTCATCCGCGCCGCGGACTATGTCAATGCCACCCGGGTCAAGGGGCAGCTCGTGCGCGCCTACAACGAGGCGATGCGGGATTTCGATGTCGCCATCACCGTCTCGAGTATGGAGCCGGCCTGCGAGATCGAAGACGTGGAAGAGACCGAGCGGACCTATGGCCGCCAGGCACGTGCGCCTTTCAACGTGCTGGGCGCACCGGCGATGGCGGTGCCGACCGGTTTCTCGAGCAGCGGCCTGCCGCTTTCGATGCAGATCGTCGGCAAGCCCTTCGACGAGGCGGTGATCTATCAGGTCGCGCATGCCTACGAGCAGGCGACCGACTGGACCGAACGCCGTCCGCCGATGGCGGCCTGACGTTCCGGTGGGCGGCCCTGCCTTCAAATCGCGCGAGGACGAGGTCAAGCAGGACTGGGACGCGCTCGACCGGCACCTCCGGCAGCACGGCCACAGCCTGACCGGGTCCGAGCCGCCGCGGCAATTCGCGTCCGGTTTCGGCAACATCAACTACCTGCTGGAGATGGATGGCGCGCTGCGCGTGCTGCGCCGTCCGCCGACCGGCCCGGTGCCACGGGGCGCCAACGATATGGGCCGCGAGAGCAAGATCCTGAGCGGGCTGTGGCGGGAGTTTCCGCTGGCGCCGAAGTGCCTGCTGTTCTGCGATGATGAGGCGGTGCTGGGCGCCCCTTTCTTCATCATGGAATACCGGCCCGGCCTGGTCATCGGCGGCGAGATGCCGGCCGATGTCGCGGCGCGCGGTGCGCCGGGCATCCAGATCGGGAGTTCGCTGGTCACCTTGCTGCACGATCTGCACCAGGTCGATCCGGTGGCGGTCGGGCTTGACGATCTCGGCCGGCCGGAAGGCTTCCGCGAGCGCACCGCGGCGGGCTGGTTCAAGCGGGCGCGCCTGGCTTGGGACGGGGAGCCGCCGGCCGTTCTGGACGAGATCGAGGCCTGGCTTGCGGTCGACCGCAAACTGCCGGAACCGGAGACCGCCTTCCTGCATAACGACTTCAAGCTCGACAATGTCGTGCTCGACCCGGACAGTCTCGATCCGGTCGCCGTGTTGGATTGGGATATGGGGACGCGCGGCGACCCCTTGGTCGATCTCGGCGCGATGCTGGGCTACTGGACCGAGGCCGGCGACCCGGACGCGATGCAGCAGCTGAAGCAGATGCCGACCGGCGGGTTCGGCTTCCCGACCCGCGAGGCGGTGGCGCAGGATTACGCCACCCGCACGGGCCGCGACCTCTCCGGCTTCAAATGGTACCGGGTGCTGACGACGTTCCGCGTCGCCGTCATCTTCCAGCAGCTGCACCGCCGCTACCGCGAGGGCGGCGCCGGCGATCCGCGCTTCATGGAATTCGGTACGCTCGCCGAGGGCTTGCTCGAATTCAGCCACGAGGTCGCGCAGGACCGGGTGTTTTGACCGCGCGCAGCGTGGGTCCGGTTCCATAATCTTGGCGCAATTTTCATGATTCAAGAACGAAATGGTGTCGTCCCGGCCAAGACGCTTTGCGTCGCAGAGCCGGGACCCAGGGATACGGTTGCCTTGGCATAGGGGCTGGGCCCCGGATCGAAGTCCGGGGCGACATGACGGCGTGCACCCTCACCCGATCTCGCCGCCGTCGTCCCGGGTGATCGCCACGATGCTGGAGCGCGGCACCGTGTCGCCGCCGTCGGGGAAGTGGCTGCTGCCGCCCCGTTCGCCCGGATGCTGGATGCCGACGAACAGGGTCTTGCGGTCCGCAGACCAGGCGGTGCCGGTCACCTCGCATTCGCGCGGGCCGACCAGGAAGCGCCGGATCTCGCCGGTCTCCGGGTTGCCGACCAGCATTTGATTGTTGCCCATACCGGCGAAGTCGCCCTTGTTCTTGTAGTTGCCGTCGGTCTGGATCCACAGCAGGCCGTTCGCATCGAAGGCGAGCCCGTCGGGCGAATTGAACATGTTGCCGGCGTCGATGTTTTTCGACCCCGCATAGGCGTCCGAATGCACAGCCGGGTTGCCTGCCAGCACGTACAAATTCCAGCGGAAGCCGTCACTCTCATGATCCCCGCCGTCAGGCGCCCAGCGGACGATCTGGCCGTACCGGTTGGCCGCGCGCGGGTTCGGGCCGCCGACCGGGGTCGGGTCGCCGCCCTTGTTCGGTTTCTTGCCGCGGTGCTTGTTGTTGGTCAGCGCGCAATAGATTTCCGCTTTTTTGGGGTGAGCCGCCACCCATTCCGGCCGGTCCATCGTGGTGGCACCGACGGCCGAGGCCGCCAGCCGCGTGTGGATGCAGATTTCCGCCTGGCTGTTCATGCCGGTGGCGGCGGGGGTCAGTTCGATCCAGCGGCCGGTCATGTCGTCGTCGAACTTGGCGGCGAATAGGCGCCCGCTGTCCAGCAGATCGCTGTTGTCGCCGCCCTCGGCATACAGGCCGTCGCTGACGAATCTGTAGAGAAACTCGCCGCGCTCATCATCGCCCATATAGACCACGACCCGACCGCTCTCGGCGATGACCAGCTCTGCGTTTTCATGCTTGAAGCGGCCTAGCGCGGTGCGCTTCTTCGGCGTGGAATCGGGCCGCAGCGGATCGATCTCGACGATATAGCCGGCGCGGTTGGGTTCGTTCGGATGTTTGGCGATGTCGAAGCGTTCGTCGCCCCGGGCCCAGCCGTAGCCATACCTGTCTTTCATGCGGATGCCGTAGCGTTGCAGCGCGGCGGGGCGTTCGAAACTGTCGTCGCTGCTGGCGAAATAGACGTTGAAGTTTTCCTCGCAGGCCAGGTAGGTGCCCCAGGGCGTGCGGCCGTTGCCGCAATTGTTCCAGGTCCCCTTGGCGCGGGTGCCGTAGGGATCGGCTGCGGTGCGCAGCCATTCGTGACCGCGTGCCGGGCCGGTGATCGCCATCGGGGTATCCGCGGTGATGCGTCGGTTGAAGGGGGAGTCCGTCACGACCGTCCAGCGGCCGTGCGCCTGCGCGATCTCCATCACCGACACGCCGTGCGCGGCCTTGGTCTTGCGCAGATCGTCCGTGGTTTCCGGCTTCCCCGACGCGCGGTTGCCACAGATGATGTCCAGATTCACATACTCGTTGTTGACCGCCAGGATGTTCCGGCCGCCGGCGCGGAACAGGGCCATGCCGTCATTGTTGTCGCCGATGGCGCGTTCCTGGCTGGCGCCGGTGCCGCGCGTTTTGGGGTCGAAGGGGACGCCGTCCGACCAGAGCGGATCGCCCCAGCGGGCCACCACATGCCAGCGATAGCCCTTGGGAAGGGTCACCGTATCC
>JAPPPC010000887.1 GCA_028817685.1 Rhodospirillaceae bacterium | reverse complement strand
TCTTTCGCTTCAAACTGGACGACCGGCGCAAACGCGCCAAGCTTCTGGAGCGCCGCGTCGCATTGAGAATTGGGCTGTTCGGACTTCCCTACGGCGATCAGGCACTGCTGATTTCGAAGGAATTCTATCGGGAGCTCGGGGGCTTCAAGCCGTTGCCCCTGATGGAGGATGTCGACATTGTTCGGCGCATCGGCCGCCGACGATTGGTACGGCTGCCGCGGAATGCAACCACGTCTGCCGAGCGTTACAGGAGAGATGGCTATCTGCGGCGGCCGGTCCGCAATTTGACTTGTCTGTCACTTTATTTCTTGGGTGTCCCGCCCCGTATCATCGTGAAACTCTACGGATGAGAAACCGCCTCGTGATATTTGCGAAAGCGCCGCGCATGGGGCTCGCGAAACGGCGCCTCGCGGCGGATATCGGCATGGTCGCAGCGGCCCGGTTTCAGCGGCTGGCATTGGACGCGACAGTGCGCAGGCTCGCAAGGGACGGCCGCTGGGAAACTTGGCTTGCAACGACCGGTGGACTGACTCGCTGGCCCGCAAGAGTGTTGCGAATGAAACAGCCGGCGGGCGATTTGGGTCAGAGGATGGGTCGGACGATTAGGGGTTTTGCCCCTGGACCCGTCGTCATTGTCGGATCCGATATTCCCGACATCATGCCGGCGCATATCTCCGATGCCTTCAAGGCACTCGGCCGTTATGACGCGGTTTTCGGGCCGGCCGATGATGGCGGCTATTGGCTGGTCGGGCTGCGCCGCCGGCCGGTGCAACCGGACCTGTTCCATCCGGTCCGCTGGTCGACCTCGCATGCGCTCCCTGACACGATCGCCAATTTGGGTGACCGCTTCTCTCACACGCTGCTGGAGACGCTGGTCGATGTCGACGACGCGGCGGCAATGAGCCGTTGGTTAACCGGGCGGCGAAATCGCTCCCAAGCGGGATAGTGCATCGTCCGCAAGCTGACGAGTCAGGTCGGCGGCGCCGACCTCGCGGCCGAGCCGGGCGGCCTGACCTGACCACAAGGAGGTGAAGTCGGATTTGCCCTGCGCCTCGGCGGCAGCCTTCAGCGGCGCGAGCGCGCTGCCGGCGGTGGGGAAGGCGGTCGGTGCTTCGGAGATCGGACCGACCTCGCGCATCAACCGGTTCATGATCCCGCGGGCAGGCCGGCCGGAGAACAGGTTCGTCAGCGCCGTGTGGTCGTCCTTTGCCTCTTTCAAAGCGGTACGATGCATGTCGGTGACCAGCGATTCCGGGGTGAAGAGATAGGCGGTGCCGATCTGCGCACCCGATGCGCCCAGAGCGAAGGCGGCGGCGATCCCGCGCCCATCGGCGATCCCGCCGGCGGCGATCACCGGGACGGAAACGGCGTCGACGATTTGCGGGACCAGCGCCATGGTGCCGGCCTGTGTCGAGACACTCTCCGTCAGGAACATGCCGCGATGGCCGCCGGCCTCGTATCCCTGTGCGATGATCGCATCGCAGCCGTGATCTTCAAGCCAGCGCGCTTCGTCGGCTGTCGTCGCCGAGCTCAGAACCGTACAGCCAGCCGCCTTGACGCGGTCGAGCAGATCTTGTTCCGGAAGTCCGAAATGGAAGCTTATGACCTCGGGCCGCGCTTCCTCCACGATGGCGCACATGTCCGCGTCAAATGGCGCGCGGTTGACCGCTGGCGCGGAGGCGTCGGGATCGAGGCCGAGTTCGATGTAGTAGTCGGACAGGCGATTGCGCCATGTTTCGTCGCGTACAGGATCCGGTTCAGGCGGGGTGTGGGTGAAGAAGTTGACGTTGATCGGGTTGCTGGTCTGCTGCCGGATCACCCCCAGTTCGGCCCGCATCTTCGCCGCGTCAAGCATCGCGCAAGGCAGCGAACCGAGGCCGCCAGCGGCACTTGCCTGGATCACCATTGCCGATCCGTTGGCGCCCGCCATCGGCGCCTGAATGATCGGAATTTCGATGTTCAACAGGTCGAGTAATCGGCGGTCCGGCCACATGGCACGCTCCCTCGCAACGATCAGGTTCACTTCGCTGCGAAGAATGTAGGGGCCGGCGACGGTGCTGAAAAATAATTTGTTTTGATCGCCGACTTCTCAATTAGTGATGCGTCAGCGGGTTAGATCTTGTTTTTCGATGTCCGGTTTTTCCGGTTGGTTGAAGCGCCCGTCATAGATCGGCCGTCCGCCCGTATTCGGTCCAGGATACTGCACGAACAGGATGCGGCAGCCCTTTTCGGTATGCATGTCGTATTCGAAATGCGGATCTTCCATATAGACCATGTCGCCTTCTTTGAGCGTCCGGTCGCCGAACCGGCATTCGCCCTCCAGCACGTACCAGACCTGGGCGAAATCGTGCAGATGCAGCGGGAACCCGGACCCTGGATGATAGGTCAATACCCCGGCATTGGGCGCTGTCGGGTTCTCCTCCGTCGGGTGAAAGATCATCTGCGTCGTATTGGCAAAGCGGCCGATTTCCGGTGGCAAGTTTTCCGGCCGGCCGAACACCGGTTCGTTGTGGGTCTCGCGTGCGGAATCGAGGGTGGGTTTCTCGCTCATCTGCCGTCGCCTCCATCAAGTCTGCGAAGACGATAACACCGGTCCGGGCCCAATGTCCCGGACCGGTTCTTGCTGGCCGAGAGGGCCACTTGTCAGAAGCGGGTACGGACCCGGTAGGTCAATTCGGTTTCGCCACCGGCCGGGACTGTGACGTTCCACTCCGCCTGTCCAGCCGACCGCTTGCTGTGCGGCTGCGATTCTTCGAGCATGCGCCAATCTCCGGGGATGTTTTCGACCACATCGACAGTGACCGCCTCGTCCTTGGCATTGCGCAGGGTGATTCGATGCGCGGTTTCCACCACATTCTTCGGTAGGCCGTCGCGGCGGAAGTCGGTCTGCCGCCGTTCGCTGGTGATATCGGCTGCAGAACCGACCGTCAGCGTCGCTTTCTCACCGACAGGCGTATAGCGGATGTTGCTCTCGCCGCGCAGCAGATCGCCGCCCGCTGACGGGACGTAAAGACGGACTGTCCCGCTCGGCAGGGCGCGGCCGAGGCCTGCATCCGCCTTGTTCTCAAGCCGATAACGTACGGTCGGGCTACTCCGTTGGACCCCCCGCTGCAAGCGGTTGAAACCGGAATTGTTGCCGTCGAGCCGGTACTGCTTCTGCACCTTGACCGCGGCGGCTGTCAGCAAGGCCAGCTGCCGCTTCTCCTTGGCCCGAATCGTCACCGTGTCCGGGAAATCGAAGACGCGAAGGTCGGACACCGCCGTGCTGGCGGGCAGCTCGCGGCTCGCATCGGCCCGCATGGCCATGATGCCCGGCACTGCCTTTTGCCGGCGCACCGGACGGCGCGCCTGGTTGATGGAACCGGCAACGACGCGCAGGCGAGGGTTCTCGAAGCTGGTTTCGGTGCCGTTGGTGAGGGTGACCCAACCGGCCAGTTGAATTGAGGTTTCGTCTTCCGCTAGGCGGGCGACATAGTCCGTTTTCCAGTTCAACCCGCCGGTCAGATAGCTGAGGGTCAGGTCTTCGGCCCCGGCGCCATTGCTAGCGATGTCGAGCACCAGGGTCGGACGGGCCCGCAGGTTGGACGGGGCGTTGTCAAAGGCGATTCGGCGAACATCCAGGGTTCTGATGCGGCCGTCGATACGGACGAGCGCCTCCCGGCCCTGGGCCCGTAAGACCTGTGCGGCGGCGAAACTCTCGACACCGGTTTCCGGATGCCGTGTGACGACCTGGACAGTGCTGCCGACGCTGGCCCGCAGCAGCGCTTCGGGGGTCAGCAGCGCCGATTCATAGACCTGACCCAAAACGCGGATCCGGTCCGGCGTCGCCGCATTGGTGAGGACGGTTTCCGGCCGAAGCGCGGAAGGCACGCCGATTACCGCGAGCCGGCTGCGCCCGCCCGGCAGTGTGACGCGGCGCTGTTCGCGCACCAGTGCGATATTTTGCTGGTAGACAGTAAGGGTCAGGGCCTTCTGGTCTTCCGGCGTGGTGACCGGGTCGGCCGCAAAAGAGGGCAGAGCGGTCGAGGCCAGCAAGGCAGTTGCAAATAAAAGAATACGCAAAATAGGATCTCCCCCGAGATTAAAAATGAAGTCCCTGAATTTAAGCGCCCGATTGTGGCTGAAAGCGGGCGAAACAGCGGAGCGGTGATGGCATTTCTAGAGAGAGCGCCGTGCCCGCAACGCCGCGGTCAGCGTCCCATCGTCGAGATAGTCCAACTCGCCACCGACCGGTACGCCATGCGCCAGTCGGGTCACCGCCACCCCTGTCGGTTCGAGGCGCTCGGTCAGGTAATGCGCTGTCGTCTGGCCGTCGACGGTCAGATTGGTCGCCAAGATGACTTCCTTCACCTCTTGTGCGGCGACCCGTGCGATCAGCGAGGCGATGTTGAGATCCTCCGGGCCGATCCCATCCAGCGCCGACAAGCGTCCGCCGAGGACGTGATAGCGTCCGGGGAAGCTGCCTGTGCGCTCGATAGCCCATAAATCCGCCACTTCCTCCACGATGCAAAGCTGCGTGCCGTCGCGCTCCGGATCCAGGCAGATTGCGCAAGGGTCTTTGGTGTCTATGCTGCCGCAAATCGAGCAGGGTTGAATGGCGGCGGCCGCCTCGGAGAGGGCGCGGGCCAGCGGCTCCATCATCGTGTCGGGTTTCTTGATCATCTGCAAAGCGGCACGGCGGGCCGAGCGTGGCCCCAGCCCCGGCAGCCGCGCCAGCAATTGAATCAGTCGTTCGATTTCCTGCATGGCAGGAAGATCAGAACGGCATCTTGAAGCCGGGCGGCAGGTCGACGCCACCCATCATCTTCGACGTCTCTTCCTGCATATGGGCATCGACCTTGGCGCGCGCGTCGTTTTGCGCGGCGACGATCAAATCTTCCAGGACTTCAGCTTCCTCGGGTACGATCAGCGAAGGATCGATCTTCACCTTGCGCATCTCTCCCTTCCCGTTCAGCACCACCGTAACCATGCCGGCGGCGGCGCTACCGCTGATCTCCACATCGACGAGACGTTGCTGCATCTCGGCCATCTTGGTCTGCATCTCTTGCGCTTGCTTCATCAGCTGGCCGAGATTTTTCATCGCGCGCTACTCCCTATGAATCGTCCGGTTGACCGGACTCCCGGTCGGTCACCTTGGTCACCTTGGCGCCGGGAAACACTTCCTTGACCGCGTTAACCAGCGGGTGTTGTTCCGCTTCGGCAAAGCGTTGGTTCTCTTCCGCCTGTGCCAATTCGGCCAGCGACGGTTCGCCCTCGGCATCGGACACGCTGACGCTCCCGCGATCCTGCGTCCAGTCAGCTAACCGCCGCCCGATCCGGTT
>JAPPPC010000393.1 GCA_028817685.1 Rhodospirillaceae bacterium | reverse complement strand
GGCCCCAGCGGCGCGCTGCAACTCGCCATAGACCTCGCTGATCACGCCAACGGAAAACGCAACCATGGTCGCGTAGAAGATGAAGGCCGTGAGCTCACCGCCGGTAATCTCGCCTGCCTGCAGATCACGGCCACCGACCCACAGGATAAAACCGATCGAGGCGAACACCAGCAGGATGACGATCGATGTCAGAAAACCGCGCATCAGGATGCGCGAGATCGCAACGGTGAAGGCGTTCTCGACCTCGCCCGCAAAGCGCCGCCGGTCCACTCCCTCATGGGTGAAGGCCTGAACGGTGCGCATGGCGTTGATCGATTCCTCGGCGAACGCTCCCACATCGGCAACCCGGTCCTGGCTGGCGCGCGACAGGCGCCGCACCCGGCGGCCGAAAATCATGATCGGCGCGACGACCAGCGGCACGACCAGCAGAACCATACCGGTTAGTTTCGGGTCAGTGACGAACAGCATGATCAGCCCGCCAATCAGGTTCAGCCCGTTGCGCAGCGCCACGGAAGCGGAAGACCCGATCACCGTCTGCAGCAACGTCGTGTCGGTGGTCAGGCGCGACAGCACTTCGCCGGTACGCGTGACCTCGAAGAAACCGGTATGCAACGACAAAATGCGGTCGAACACTGCCTGGCGCAGGTCGGCCACCACCCGCTCGCCGACCCAGGAGACGAAATAGAAGCGCGCGAAAGTCCCGGCCGCCATGATGACCGCGAGCGAGAGCAAAAACAGCAGCGCCCGATCCAGCGCCGCCGCATCGCCCGCCGCGAACCCGCTATCGATCAGCACCTTCAGCCCCTGCCCGATCGCGAGTCCGGTTCCGACGGTCACCAATAATGCCACGACCGCCGCCGCCACACGCCCCTTATAGGGCTTCAAAAACCCAGCGGTGCGGCGGAGATAGCGCAGATTGCGACCCTTGGGCCGGTCGAAGGAAGCGGTGTTGGGCGGCACAAGCCTGTCCTAAGCAGTTGGATCGTATACATGTTGCAGACAATGCGAAAAGGCAAGGGTAGCAACCTCACTCCACCTCCCCTTGCCCGCCCCCATCCCAGCCCCTAGGATCGGCGGCCTTTTTTCAACGATCCAGCGAGAGCACAGCCGTGAGCGAGCAGACACCCGAATATCCGTCCCTGCATGACATCGTCCAACGCGCCTACAACAACCTCTCCGACGGGGCGTGGGGGTATCTGGCCGGCGGCGCGGAGAGCGAGACGACCTTGCGGCGCAACCGGATGGCGCTGGACACCTTGGCATTCCGGCCGCGGGTCTGTCGCAACGTGCATGAGCTCGATACCAGCGGCACCCTGCTCGGCCAAAAAATGCGTATTCCGGTATTGCTGGCACCGATCGGGTCGCTGGAAACGTTTGACCCTAGCCGGCGCGGCGGGCCGAGCTCGGCCGAGGCGGCAGACGAGTTCGATATCGTGCATATGCTGAGTTCGCGCTGTGCGCCGGGCCTGGAAGAGACAGCGGCCGCTGCCGACAACGCGCGGATATTCCAGCTCTACGTTCGCGGCGACGATAAGTTCGAAGACGATTACGTGAAGCGTGCGATCGACAATGGCTACTATGCCTTTGCGATCACCGTCGATACGGCGCATTACAGCCGCCGCGAACGCGATTTCGACAATCGCTTCGTCAAGACCTGGCGGGTCGGTGCAGGCGGCATGGAGTATCAAGCGCGCTACACCGGGGCCCACGTCAACCGCATCAAGTCCAAGCACGACGTCCCGCTCTTCCTGCAGGGCATTGCCACGGCAGCAGATGCGGCGAGGTGCGTTGAGCTGGGCGTCGACGGTGTCTATGTCTCGAACCATGGCGGCCGTCAGCTCGATCACGGGCGCGGCTCCGTCGACGTTCTGCCGGAGGTCGTCGAGGCGGTCGGCGGCAAGGCGGCGGTAATCGTCGACGGCGCCATCAACCGCGGCACCGACATCGTCAAGGCGATCGCGCTCGGCGCCGACGCGGTTGGCATCGGGCGTATGCAGGGTTACGGGCTGGCCGCGAACGGCAAGGATGGGCTGGTCCGCGTGCTGGAGCTGCTGGAAGAGGAAATCCAGATCGCCTTCGGCCTTCTCGGCGTGACGAGTTTCGCGGAATTGGATTCCAGCTACATCACGCAGGCGCAGGCGGTGAACTTGCCGCATGTGACCAGCGCTTTCCCGCTAATGGAACGGCTGCCGGGGTACTAAATCAGTTAGTCCCCTTACCCCTGCGTTGCCGCCAGCGCGGCGATCAGCTCGCCAACGATTGCTCCCGGGTTTTGGGCACGCATCACGGATCCCATAACGGCGACGCCCGCAGCGCCCGCCGCAATGCAGGAAGCGGCGTTCTCCGCAGTGACACCACCGAGGGCCAGGACCGGTATCCGGACAGAGGCGACGATTTGCGCCAGCCCCTCCGGTTCCAAAGCGGGGCCGTAGCCGGGTTTACTATCGGTCGCAAAGACCGGACTCGCGGTGACATAGTTGGCCCCTTCGGCCGCGGCGAGCTGTGCTTCAGCAACGGAATGCGCGGAGACTCCGATGAGGGTTTCCGGTCCCATGACACGGCGGATCGTCGCGACTGGCTGACCTTGCGGCAGGTGTACCGCCTTTACCTTGCAAATCGACGCCGCGGTAAAGTCGTTATTGACCGAAACCGTGGCGCCGAAATCCTTGGCCACGGTCACCGTCGCCTCGACGACCGGGCACAGTTCCGCCGTCGCCAGATCCTTCTCGCGGATCATGATCCAGCGGCAGCCGGCCTGAAGCGCCTGTGCCAGTACATCGGATAACGGCAGCGCCGTATTGTTCCGGTCGGTGATAAGAAGCAGCGACGGCGCCGCCATGGAATTTCGTCCCTATGCCGCGTGTGTCGCGGCACTGTATCGGAAATCGCGCGAAAGCGTAATCTGCCTTCACGCGTTACGTATTTCTGTCCGCCGTTGATCTATGTCAATTCGCGATGCGCTATGGCTCGCTAATGTCGAAGGCGTGAAGACGAGAGCACGGTTTTGTGCCTCCCTTCCCCTCTGCTCCAAGATCGGGCCGTGTCACCCTCACGGCCCGATCGCTTGTGGAGCCACCTCTTCTACTGAATCTGCCAGCTTCCATCCGGCTGGCGACAGGCCGTGCCGAAAGCCTCTTCGGTACGGCCGCCGACCGTCACGGTCTGCTGATATTCACGGCAATACGCCCCCGTTGCCGTCTGACGGCCCTCGCGAACCGGTGTGACGCTGCCTTGGTTGCCACTGTCAGGATTACGCCATACCACTGGCTGTCCGATCGGCGCAGTGTGTGCACTTTCCGCCGCACGGCTGGCGTGAAGACGATCCGCCCGATCAAGCGATTTGCCGACGGAATTGCCGAGCAACGCACCACCCAGCGTACCGATCGCCACCGCCGCGAGCTTGCCGCGGCCGGAACCGATTTGCGATCCTGCCAAAGCGCCGAGACCAGCCCCGAGCAAGGTACCGCCAGTCTGTTTTTGTCCGCCCGTCGCGGTACAGGCCGACAGCGCGGCCGCAACTAAAACGACAGAAAGAACCCGTCCCAACTTCTTCGTCGTCGTCATCTTGTGCTCCTTTATCGATCCGCCTCGTCGAGGCTCTTATGAAAGGTCCAGGCGGACAATCTGCTCACCCGACCGTTTCGTGTAATTTTTAACAGTTTAATTAGTTGCATTTTTAGTGTCAATTTAATATATAGTCTGTGACAACGGTCACACGGACAGTGATTTCTTCGCGGATTTCCGCGAACTTGAAGGTTTTGAAATCCAACAGCTTTTCCGTCGGCCGCTTGCACCTTGCGGGAATCGCGTGTAGCTATCGGGAAAAATAAATGCAAATTCGGCGGAAAATCGAATATGGGGTCGCAGAAGGCGAGGAATGGATGGCGCTGAAATACAACAATGCGCAACACAAACAGTATTTAGAAATGATCGACGGGGTGGGCCGTCGTTGGGTGGAAGTTTTCGAAGGCAATACGGAATTCTATTCCGCTGCGTATTGGGACTTGCTGACGGGAATCTGGCGGGCGGACGGACCCGTTCGCAAGACAGACGCGCTTCGCTACATGACCGCGATCAAGAGCGCCCACACCGCCAGCAAATATGTCGACCACTCCATCAAGGAAGGCATTCTGGTCGAATCCGACAATCCGGACGATGCGCGTTCGAAATTACTCGTTCTGTCTGACGACATGCGGGAACGTCTCGACAGCTTTTTCGATTCGGCTGTCGGCCGGGTGCGGCGGGCCAGCCGGGCCATCGACGAGAAAGGCCCTTCGCCGGAAAACCCCTGATCCCCGGCAAAGGTTTTGCCAGTGCCGGCATTGAAACCGAAATCCTTTAGGACTAAAGCATGACGGAAATCGTGAAGGGGCTTCGTCTCGTCGAAGTCTCCGCCTTCATCGCCGCGCCTTATGCCGGGCTGACCTTGGCCCAGATGGGCGCCGACGTAATCCGGATCGACCCTGTCGGCGGCGGTCTCGACTACCGGCGTTGGCCAATTACCTCGGACAACAGGAGCTTGTATTGGGCCGGTCTCAACAAGGGTAAACGGTCGATCATGCTCAATGTCCGGGAGGCCGAAGGCCGCGAATTGGCCCATGCGCTGATGACCAAGCCGGGGCCGGAAACGGGTATCGTGTTGACCAACCTGCCGGCGCGCGGCTGGCTCGATTATGAAGGGCTGAAGGCCAAACGAGACGACCTGATCATGCTCGGTATCACCGGCAATCGGGACGGTTCCGTCGCACTCGACTACACCGTCAATGCCGCCGCCGGGTTCCCGCTGGTGACGGGACCGGAAGATTACGCCGGTCCTGTCAACCATGTCATGCCGATGTGGGACGTGGTCGCGGGCCTATCCGCCGTCAACGGAATCCTCGCGGCCGAACGGCAGCGCCGCGAGACCGGCAAGGGCCAATTCATCGGCCTCGCGCTCTCCGACACCGCCTTTTCCACCTTGAGCCATCTCGGCTATATCGGCGAGGTTCAGATCAATCGCGACGACCGTCCGGGGACCGGCAACCAAGTCTACGGCACTTTTGGGTGCGACTTCGCGACGAGCGACGGACGGCGGGTCATGATTACCGCCTTCACACCGCGGCATTGGCAGGCCCTGCAGAAGGCAACGGGTACCGAAGACCGGATCGCCGCGCTGGGAGACGAGCTCGAGCTCGATCTCACCAAAGAGGAAGCGCGCTGGGCGGCACGCGACCGTATCGTCGCGATCCTTGAGCCTTGGTTTTCGGGTCATACGCTGGACGAGGCGCGCTCGGCACTCGATGGCGCCGGCGCCTGTTGGGGGCCCTATCAGTCCTTCACGCAGGCGGTACAGGAAGACCGCCGTGTAT
>JAPPPC010000032.1 GCA_028817685.1 Rhodospirillaceae bacterium | reverse complement strand
TCGATTCCTGGCGCGCAACTCGGGAAAGAGCGAGTGCGGCGAGACGACAAGGTCGACCCCATCCTGATCGAGCACCTTGCAGAGCTGCGAGAGACGGCTGTGGTTTCGGCGGCGGGCTTCCACGCTGTGGCCCAAATTGTCTTTCCATACGGTGCGGATTTCGTCGCCGTCGATGAACAGCACCGACCGGCCGTCGGCGCGGAGCTTGTCGACGAGCGTGCGCCCGATCGTCGTCTTGCCCGCGCCGGATATCCCGATCAACCAAACGATCATGCCACGTCTCTCCAGCTTCCGTCGAATTGGTCTTGGAGCGCGCCTGAGTCCGCCCAACCCGTATACAGCTCCAAATCGCTGCGATTGTCGAACTCAAGCCAGCCGCCGCGGGTTTCGATGCTGCCGACCGCCACGTCGGTGTCGATCAACCTTTGCAGCACGTCGGTGAAATAGGCGTTCCGGGCATCGCGGTCGCCCAATGGCGCCGCGCGTCCTTGCGCGGCGTCGTCGTAGGCGTCCAGAAAGGCTTGCCCGCCCGATTGCGTGAAGCGTGTGAGGCCCATGAACTGGCCTTGAATCGCAGCGACGGATTCGGGCTTCTGGCCGATTTCCCGAAGCCGCCCGTCCGGATCGCGAATCAGGGTTTCGGCGTCGCTCAGCGGATCGTCGAATCGCGCGCGCCAAAGGCGCTCCCATTCCAGGTCGACGGCGGTTGCGACGGCGAACGCCGTGGCGCCCAAAGCGGACACGATGCGCGGTTCGTACAGCAAGTCGGAATAGGCGACGATCGTCGCCCCCGGTGCGGAAAGGAGGTCCCGCGCCATGGTCAGGGTATGCACCATATTCGTGCTCGCCCAGTCCGGATTGTGGCGGTGGCCATCGCCGTACGATGCGAGCGTTTCGGCGCGATATCCGGTGATCAGGACGATTTCCGGAATGCCCGTTTGGCGCAGCGCGGCGACTTGCCATTCGATCAGCGGAACGCCAAGGAACGGCATCAGGCATTTCGGCAACGCATCCGTGAGCGCGCCCATCCGCGAACCTCGGCCGGCGGCGACGATTATGGCGCGATCGGCCGGGGGGCGCTTCGATGGCGATTGGTCGACGTTCTGCATGGTCGGTTTCGTGTCCCAATTCACCAATTCAGGGCCGGCGCCAACCGCGAAAGGATGGCGTCGTCCAGTTGGCGCGCCGGATTCGCCCGTTCCGGATGCCAGCCCATGCCGATGACCGACGCGTCCTCCCGCGCGACGGCTTCGACGATCCCATCCGCGTCACAGCGGGCGCATACGCGCAAACCGGCGCCAACCTGCTCGTCCGAGAACCCTTGTCGATGAAACGAATTCGTTTCCGCGACATCGGCCTTGGAGAGTTCTCGCAGCGGATCGGCAAGCGTGATCCGGTGGGTCTTGGCGACATGTCCGTCGGATAAGTCTCCCAAGTCCTCGCGGACCGTCCCGCCGTGAAACAGGTTCAGCATGTGCATGCCGCGGCAGACGCCGAGAATGGGGACGCCGCCGTCAAGCGCCCGCGCGATGAGCGCCAGTTCCGTGCGGTTGCGGTTTTCGTCGAAGTCGCCGCCCCCGTCCGCGCGTTGGACCGCATCGTTTCCGCCCGTCAGGACGAGCAGAGCGGGTCCGACGGCGTCCAACATTTGCAGCGCCACGGACGGGTTGTTCGGCAACGCCAGCGGCAACGCGCCATGCTGCGTCGCCCAATGCGTCCAATCCTGACTGAGGGCGTCGCGCGGTTCATCGTAGGATTCCGCGTTCACCACGCGGCTGGAGAAGGCGATCCAGGGTCGATTCGCTCGGCCGTCCATCCGTTCAAACCCGCAAGGTTTCGCCGACGCAGTCTATTTCGACGCGACCGGCTTCGACGATCATCGAAAAATTCCGTTCGCCGCAACCGATTGCCGCCGGCAGTTCGAATTCCGCACAGCGTATCGCCATATGCGAATTCGCACCGCCGAATTTCGTCACAAGCCCCAGAATCGCGTGCGAGAATATCCAGTCGAAGCCCGGGTCGGCGCTTTCGATCGCAACGATCTTGCCGTCGATGTCCGGATGGGCTTGGTCCGTGGACAATGCGACGACCGGCCCGGCGACCGAACCGGAGGTAATGAAATTCGGCTTGCCCAGGGGCACGCGAACGACATTGCAGTCGTCCCAAGAACCGATGATCGACGGCAATCGGATGCGCCGGTCCCGTATCTGGCGCGCGCGCCCATCGGAAATGACCTGTTGCAGTTCTTCCTTCGACATCGAACCTTCGGAAACGGCCGATATCGTCTCCAGGTCAAGGAAGGCGATATCGTCGCGCGGAATGCCGACCTCTTCGCCCCAACTGCAAAACGCGCGCAAGGCCTCGCTAACGCCGCGGGTGAACTGGAACTTGGCCAATTCGCGCCCGGCGATGGCCGATCGCGCAAACTGAAACAGGTCGTCCGCGCCGATCTCCAATCCGGAGTCCGACAACAGCGTATCGATCCGTCCCAGGAGCGCCGTGTCCGGTTCGAATGGCGATGGGTCGAGAGGGTCCGGCGCAACGCCGGACAGATAGCGCTCCGGCGCCTCGTCGTAGCGGAGTACTCGGATATCGTAAGTGCCGGGACGGAGATGCCCATAACGGGTGAGGAATTCCTCTTGCGAGAGCGCGCCGCGCGCGAGTTCCGAGCTGTGATGTACGAATTCCGTCGTGACCGTATGTACGCTCCGCAAAAACGCGCCGTAATCCGCTTCCGGCATGGCGCCGTTCGCAACGAACGAGCGCAGCATCGCGATGGCCACGAATGCCTGTCGCGCGAGGATCGCGAACGGAATGGTGCCGCACGGCACGGTGTCGGCGAGGATTGCCAAACCGCGCGTCGCCCCGGCGCGCTCCTGATGCCCGGCGATGCGGGGCCTGAGGTCGCGAACCTGCGCAAGAACCGCGTTCGGGGCCAATGTCGGGTCCGACAGCAGAGTGCGCGTGTGTTGCAGCACGGCGGTCTTGAAGCGGTCGATCTCACCGGCCGAGAGATCGGCGTCGCGCAAAATGGCAAGTCGCTCGTCCAGGGCGAAATCCCAAGCCGTGATCGCGATGTCGAACTCGAGCTTGTCGTGATACTCCGGGTGACTGGCGAGATGATCGGTCTGCGCGTCGACGATCCGGGTCGCCAAGTCTTGGGAAAGCCCGGCGGGGAGAAAGGAGTTCAGGCTCCGCAGCACGTCGACGAAGGGATGGCCTTCGAGCATGACCATGAGGGGTTCGGGGACGTTGCGATATCCCATCCTTGCGCGCGCCGTGCTCCAGGCGCGATCGGTGATGAGCCACTTGTACATCGAGGCCGCAAGGGGCGTCGGGGTGGTTCCGATCATTTCCGCCGGATTCCAATCCGGCATCTCGCCCAACACGGTCCGGCTGCCGGCCAGCGACGGCGGTATGACCAGACGTTTTTCCACCTCGGATTCCAAGGCGTCAAGTTGCGCGTGGAACCGGATTGAGTCATCCGAGCTCATGCTGTTTTGAACGGCGAGGGGACGCACCTGCAGGATAAAAATCCGATCCTGATCGTCGATGCAAAATTCGATATCGACGGCGTTGCTCGCGGTGATCGCCTCCAATGCGTAGATCACGTCGATCAAAGCGCGAAAACGCGCGGACCGCATACTCGCCTCGCCGCCGCGGCGCACGACGATCAGCTTGCTTTCGCCACCGGCCGTGACCGTATCGGTTCGCCCTGAAAAGTCGTCGTAGTTGACGGTTACATAGGGTGCGCCGGTCGCGATATCGCAGGAAAATGCGACGCCGGAGGCCGCAACGGCGGCCACCATGGGTTGGACGAGAACCTGATCGTCTGGAAGAACGCCGCTGCCGTAGCTTTCGATGACCTCGCAGATCGCGGCGTTCAGCGATTCGCGCTCGCAAGGTACGTGGATGACGCTGGTATAGGCGCCCGCCATCGACTGATCCAAACCGTCTTCGTCGAGGCGACTCGAACGAACCGCGAAGCTTGCCGCCGGCAATTCTTCGAGGACGCGATCGATGATCGCGTCGCGGCCGGCAAGCCATTCGCGGCAGGTGAAGGCGATTTGTTCGCAGAAGTTCGCGCCGGGTACGCCGTCGCGCAAGCGGTCGAGCGTTTCGGCCTTGGTTCCGAATTCAAACGCCGTGGGTTGCGAAGCGGAAACCGTATTCATGAAGCGGCAAGTTGTCGTCGCAATTGGCCGGACTGTCGAGATGATCTGTCTTTGAGGACTTGCATAACCGCCATTCGCCGGCGCGGCGTCGCGCGGGACGCGACATTGCCGCTCACGGTCGGCATAACGCCGCCTATTCCAATGCTTTGTCAATAGCCCGCCGGAACCGCAGAGTACGGTTCGCCTGTGCGCACGGTGGCCGGTACAGCGGCCAGCCCGCGGTTGACACCGAGTCGGGCCGAGCATACTGTCTCCGCACCTCAGGGGACGATTCACCCGGGCTGCGGTAGCATGCCGATTTCCCTTCTTCACAGTGTTTTAGACCTCTTTCGCGATTTGTATGCGCGTGCGCATCGTCGCTTTGGATGTCGTTGCGCGCCGTCGCTTTAGAAGCGGTCCGATCAAATAGAAACCGTGTCCATCGACCTAGCATGAAAAGCCTTGGCGTCATCGTCGCTCGCGGCGGTTCGAAACGCGTGCCGCGCAAAGTATTGCGAACGCTGGCCGGCCATCCGGTTATCGCATGGATGGTACGCGCGGCGCTCAACAGCGGGCTCGATCGGGTTATCCTGTCGACCGAAGACGAAGAAATCGCGGCCACTGCGGAATCCTATGGCGCGGAGGTGCCATTCCGCAGATCGCAAGAATTGGCGCAGGACGATACGCGAAACGATGCGGTGCTTCTCGACGCTCTGGAGCGGGTCGACGCGAATGCGTCATTCGGCGCGGTGGTGTTGCTGCAATCGGCGGCGCCGTTCGTGCGGTCAGAACAAATCGACTCCTGTGTCGCGCATCTCGCGCAAAGCACCGCGAACTGCGTGTTCGCGGCCCGCGCGGTGCGAGAGCCGCCGGAATGGATGTTCCGTCAAACGCCGCAAGGAACGGTCGAACGATTGCTCGGCGGGGATTTGATCGGCGGCGATCAACTCAGCCAGGCGCATCGCACAGCGATGATCCCGGCGGGATCCGTTTGGGCCGTTCGGGCGTCGTCCCTGCGGGCCGGCGAAGCGATATACACGCCGCCGCTGGCGATGGTGGAAGTGCCGCACGAATGCGCCGTCGACTTGGACGAGGAGATGGATTTCCTCGTCGCCGAAGCGACCGCCGAGCACTACCAGTTTACCTTGCCGCCCTTGCCAGACCGGCGGTCGGCGCAACGGAACTCATAAGACCGGTTACAC
>JAPPPC010000039.1 GCA_028817685.1 Rhodospirillaceae bacterium | reverse complement strand
GACCGACGGAGACGGCGACGTGGACGAAAAACGCACCATCGCAGAGCAGACAGGATCTGTCGGTCGCATGATTTTCGACAACCCGAAGCGCTTGAATGCCGTTTCGCATTCGATGTGGCAAGACGCCGTACGGATTTTGGAACAATTTTCGACAGACGATTCGATTCGCGCGATCATTGTGACGGGAAATGGCCGAAAAGCGTTCAGCGCCGGAGACGACATTTCCGGCTTCGACGAGGGCCGCAGTGACGCGGAGTCGGAAGCGGTTTTCAAATTGGCCAGCGAACGGGCCATGGAACTGCTGGCCAACGCACCGAAACCGACCATCGCGATGATCCGTGGTTACTGCATCGGCGGCGGGCTGGAGACTGCCATCACTTGCGACATGCGAATTGCCGCCGATTCAGCCAGGTTCGCGATCCCTGCCGCCAAGCTTGGTCTCGGCTACGATTATGCCGGCATCGACCGCCTGGTCGATCTGGTCGGCCCTTCCTTTGCCAAGGAAATATTCTTCACCGCGCGGCAGTTCAGCGCCCGCGAAGCGCTCGATATGGGTCTGATCGACCGGGTCGTACCGGAAACGATGCTCGAAGCGGAAGTTGCCAACCTCACAAAGGTCATGACAGAGAACGCGCCACTCACCCTGCAGACCGTCAAGCAGTGCCTCATCGAAGAAGGTAAAGACCCAGGTGACAGAGATCTCGCGCTATGTCAGCGCATGGTCGATGCCTGCTTCGCGAGCGATGACTATATCGAAGGGCGACAGGCCTTCATGGAAAAGCGAAAACCCGCATTCCAAGGGCGCTAGGCGGGCGCCAGCGCAGCCCGGGCCCGCACCAGATTGGCACCGATCACGCAGATTGCGTAGAACGACAAGGCGCAAAGCGTATAGCCCGAAAACACAATGCGCGGGTCCAAAAGCTGTGTCGCAAACACTACGACCGGACCTAATGCCCGAATGATATTCGCTGTCAGCGGCACCGAGCGGGCGATGCCCAGTTGCAGCACCCAGATCGGCATGACGATCAGCAATGCGCCCGAAAGTCCGAGCCAGGCGAGGTCTGTTACCGAGAAATTCCAAATTTTCTGATCGCTAAAGCCTTCCGCGGCCACCGCGACAATGACGATCAAGATGAAACGGGTACCCAATATCGCGTCCGAACCGGCGCCACGGTCATGCAGCTTCCTTGTGTAAAGAATGCTGATGACCAGGGAGACACCGGCCAGCACGGCTAGCACCGCACCTGCGGCAGAGTAACGGATGTCGGCAGTCGCCATACCGGACAGACCGAGCACGGCACCCGCCCCGATCATCACGAGCGACACCGCGATCCCTACAAAGAAGATCGCCTCCCACCGGCGGACCGGTCCCCGACCGACGATCCGCCACCCCACCGCTTCCAGCGCGACGATCGCGATCGGTCCGACCCCGCTATACAGCGTATTGGCGGCTGCCGGAGAGATATGCGTCAAGGCGAAGAAATAGAGTATCCAGGCGACCGCCGTGGTGATGTTCACGGCCAAAACGGTGCCGAGATTGTCTTTCAAAACCGTAAGCGCGCCACGCAGTGCGGCAACAAGCAGGAAGAACACGGTGCAGATGGTGCATGCGATCAACACCACCTTGAAAAACCCGATGGACTGAAAGACATGCCCGAAATAGACGTCGCGCACTGCCGATAGCAGAACGAAACCGAGCACGAGCAGGGAACCGAGCATGTGACCTCCGCGAGTTCAGTGCATCCTCGTGAAGGCAGGGTCACCCGTCGACCCGGTTCTTGCGCTCCTTCGGTGATTATCGGCCGCTAAAAGCGGGCTCCCTATTCCGCGGCGCGCCCCGCGCCGTAGCGCTGCTCGAGCTCTGCGATAACCGTATCCATGGGTTCGACATCCGCCATCTTCATATCCATGTCGAACAGGTTCGCGCGATGCGCCGTGGCGCTGCGGTCGCCGACCGCCTCTTCCGCTACGATGACCCGAAAATTGTGCGAAAAGGCATCGTTGGCGGCAGCCCGCACGCAGCCGCTGGTCGAGATCCCGCAGATCACCAGCGTGTCGATATCGTCGTACCGCAGGAACGATTCCAGCGGCGTTTCAAAGAAACAGGATGCCTTGTTCTTGTAGACGATCACATCCTGTTCGCGCGGCGCATAGGCCTCCGGCCATTCATCGGCGCGCGGGTCGCGGCTGTAGATCATTTCGTCGGCGATACCGAGCTTGTCGTTCCACATGCCACGGCGGATCGGATGGCTGCGATCGTCACGACAGCTGTAGTAGATCGGCAGACCCAGCCCCCTGAACGCGGCAGTTATTTTCGTGATGTTTTCGACCAATTCCGGGTCGCCGTCGCCGCATTGCGGGAAGGCCGGGTCGACGAACATGTAGGTAGTATCGATGTTGAGCAACGCGGCTTTACGGCCGAATCCGACCCGCTCACCGAACTTGCCCTTGGCGTAAGTCGCCAATTCTTCCGGCGGCAGATAATCCGCCCATTTTTCAAGCTTGCTCATATCGCCACTCCTCTCCTGAACCGCAATGCATGAAAGCGGTCGGTCCGGGTGGCGTCAAGAAGACGGCGGTATGGAAAGTATTAAAGCGCGCCGGCGAGCGCGAAATTGTTCATGACCACAACGGCGTTAACCAAGACCGCAAGCGAGACGCAGGCAAATACCATCCGCGCCGGACGCATCAACACGATCGCCGCGACGAACAATTGCAGACCGATTTTCGGCAGCACCCACCACGGGCCGAGTGTTTCCTGTGCGTATGCCATCAGCGGATTGATCTCGACGGCGCCCGCAAGCAGACCCGCATTGGTGGATACCGCATCCAGGATCCCGACGGCGATGACGGCGAACGCTACAATCGGCGCCCAAAGGGTTAGGGAAGGCTGGGAAATGGAATGTGCCGACATCGTTGACCGCTCCCGTGTCAAAGTTTGACGTAACAGATATAGGCGTTATTTAAAGCGCGACCAGTGGTTTTCGGTCACCCATTTGGGGCATTCGATAAAGTTTTATGGATATTAATAATAATTGCCGTATCAAGTGTTTCCCGGCCAAACCTGACCGTTGGGGGTAGTTGCGCGCATGGTGTGCCGTATTTTCAGTTTCATCGCCTTTTTTCTCGCTTTTTTCGCTGTTTCGACCGACTCGCAGGCCTATACACAGCTTTCCGTCGTGCAGTGCTACGACAAGGAGCGCGAGGTGGTGCAAGCGCGGAAGGAGGAGCATTGCAAAGGCGAAATTCTTTCCGAAGACGATGCGAAGCGGATTAAAGCGAAACTTCACCGCGAACGCGTCAAACGGGCGATGCAGCCAAAATCCGAACGGCATCAGGGTCCCCGGGGGCATGGCACCGGCTTCTTCGTTACCGATGACGGCATGGTCATGACCAACCATCACGTCATCGATGCCTGCAAACGGATCATCTGGATCGACACGACCGACGGGCAGGAGGGCACCGCAACAGTGGTGGCGAGCGACCCCGCCAACGATTTGGCGCTTCTCAAGACAAACCTGAAAGCGCCGGCGATTGCGACCTTCCGGACGCCCGTGGAGACCGGTTCAGGCGGTGAGATATCCGTGATCGGCTACGGCACGCACAAGCTGCCACCCCTGCGTCCGAAACTGACACCTGGCACCTTCGGCGGGCCAAACCGTACCAACACACGATTGCAAATGCAGGTGGCCGTCCGGCCGGGCAACAGCGGCGGTCCGGTCCTGGACGAAAGCGGGCACGTCATCGGCGTCGTCTATGCCCAGATCAATACACCCGCGGTTTTCAAGAAACATGGCAAACTGGTACTCGATCGCGGTTACGCGATTTCCAACCCGGTCGCGCTGCGCTTCCTGGAACGGAACAAAGTGAACTATCGCCGTACCGCGCAAAGCGATCCCAAGGCGCGGGACGCGGTCTTCAAGAAAGCGAAGCCCTTTATCGCGCGGGTTAGCTGCCCCAGGGACCCTCGATAGGATCGCGATTTAGGCCACGATAAAGGGCTCGTCGGTCGACATCTTATCGGAAATAAGTTCGGGGCCATCCGCCCGCAGCACGACCATATCCTGGATATGCCAGTGTCCGATATGGGGCTCCAATGCCAGCACCATCCCTTCTTCCAACACGATGTCGCTGCCCTTGCGCAGGATCGGTTCCTGCTGATGCCACCAGGAACCGACACTGTGGCCGACCAGCAGCGATTCGAACTTCCAGCCGTCCGAGGTGAAGGCCTCGACAGCAAAGTCATAGATATCGCCGACCCGGGCGCCCGGGACACACCGGTCGATCGTCGCGCGATAGACGTCGCGAATCGACCGGTACTCGTCGCGCTGCTGCTGGCTGGGTTCGCCGAAGATAAGGTTGCGCGACTGATGCCCGGGATAGCCGTCGAGATAGGCAACATAATCCGTCCGCATAACGTCGCCGGTCTGGAACACGACACCGCTTTCACCGGCATACGGAATCGTGTTGCTGCTCGAATTGAGGATGCCGTGCGCCCAATTGCATCCCCGTTCCAGACAGCCTGCGATTATGCGGCTGTGCGCCAGACGTTCCGTGTCCCCCGGCTTTAGCCCTGGAAACACATCCAGGTAAACGTCGTCCAGCAGGTCGGCGCCCTCTTTAAATTTTGCCACCTCCGCCGGTGTCTTGATCCAGCGCACCCGGTCCATGATCGCGGTGCAATCGACCATATCCATCTTCGGCGCCGCCTCGGCCAGAAGTGCCCAATCGCGCGCGCTGACATAGTCGCGTTCGAACCCGACGCGCGCGGCGGCCAGACCTTCGTCGTGCAGTAGTTCGCCCAAGCGCTTGTAGGGCGATTCAACATAGCCTTCGTAGATCACCTGCCGTTCGACCCAGGAATCGCGCGCCGCCAAACCCGCCGCGGTGCCGTTCACGATCAGCACCGGCTCGCCCTTGCGCGGCCACAGCACCATGACCCCGCGATCCGAGTCCGGCAGATCGAGCAGCCGCGCCAAGGTGCCGGGATAGGCGAAGCCGCTCAGATAGGTGAAGTTGCGCCCTGACCGGGCGACAACCGCATCGAGACCGTTCTCATCCAGGATCCGGTTCAACCGGTCGACATTGATGAAAATATCCCGCTTCGTGTCAGCCATATCGTTCCCCCTTTCCTATGGCGCGCGGGCCCGCTTGCCCCGCCCCGATTGCGCCATCACCCAGGCCGGGAACACGCCCAGCAGCGCGACGACCGCCAGCACCATGAAGGCGTCGTGATAGCCCATCGTGCTGGCCTGCGCGTAAATCATATCGCCCAGATAGTGAAACACGCCCGGCGCGCGCACGGTTTCCGGCACACCGGCCTCTGCGAAAAGCCGCATCCACGCGTCCGACATCTCCTGCA
>JAPPPC010000177.1 GCA_028817685.1 Rhodospirillaceae bacterium | reverse complement strand
GGCACGGGAAGAACCACATGTCCGGCTTGATATCCAATTCCGCAACGATCTGGCCTTTGCCATGTTCGCCGCCATCTTCGGTAATCGATGTCACCCGGTCCAACATAAGCATGGGAGGCAACGGCAACTGGGCATTGCCCGGGCCGAACAGCTTACCGTGCGCGCACTCAATCAAATCTTCATAGGAAAAACTGTTTTTCGTCAGCTTCACGCTTCAACCTCGCCGAACAGTCGCGTTTTTGGACATTCCCCGCCGCTTCCTTAGCATATAGCGGCGCGTATATGGAACCAATCGTACCGCCCCGTCAACTTCATGTGCCGGCCCACTCAAACGTCAAGGTTTGCGACCTTCAGGGCATTCGCCTGTATGAAATCACGACGCGGCTCAACAATATCGCCCATCAGGGTGGAAAACAGATCCGCCGCCTCTTCCGCATGGGCAACCTTGACCTGCAAGAGGGTGCGGGCGTTCGGGTCCAGCGTCGTCTCCCACAGCTGATCGGGGTTCATCTCGCCCAGACCTTTGTAGCGCTGGATGGAAATGCCCTTCCGGCCGAGCGCCATGACTTCGTCGAACAAGGCGATCGGGCCCGGCACGCGAACTTCGTCATCTTTGACTCGAAGACTGGCATGTTTTGCGCCATATCGAACCTGCAGATCCGGCGCCAACTGATCCAAGCGCCGCGCCTCGGCGCTGCGGATAAGGTCACCGTCGATCAGATAGCGTTGCGTGACACCCCGTACGGTTCGCTGAAACGCCAGCCCGCCATCATCCTGTGGCGCGCCTTCCCATCCCTGTTCGGATGGATCGGACAGCAGGTCGAGCCGGCGCGCGATATAGGAAGCGGCCTCCCGCGCCCGCTCCGGATCGGAGATCATTTCCGGATTCAGGACGCCCGCGATCGCCGCCTGCTCGACAACATGGCGATTGCCGACCTTGCTGATTAGCGGCTGCATCAATTGAGCGGCCCGGCGTGCCTGTTCCACCGTGTCGCGGAGATCCTCGCCAGCCACTTCCGAATCGTCGGCCAGAACCAGCGTCAATCCGCTGATCCCATCGCGAACCAGAAAGTCCTCAAGCTCCCGATCGTCGCGCAAATAAACGCCGGAATTACCCTTTTTTGCCCGGTATAGCGGCGGTTGCGCGATATAGAGATACCCCCGCTCGACGAGCTCCGGCATCTGACGGAAGAAAAACGTGAGCAGCAATGTGCGGATATGGCTACCGTCGACGTCCGCATCGGTCATGATGATGATCCGGTGATAACGACATTTCTCAACGTCGAAATCTTCCGGACCGATACCGGTCCCCAAGGCGGTGATCAAAGTGCCAATTTCGGAAGAGCCTAGCATCTTGTCGAACCGGGCGCGCTCGACGTTCAGGATCTTGCCGCGCAGGGGCAGAATCGCCTGATTGCTGCGCTCCCGGCCCTGTTTGGCCGAACCGCCGGCCGAATCGCCCTCGACGATGAAGATTTCCGCCAGCGACGGATCCCGCTCCTGGCAATCGGCCAGCTTGCCGGGCAGGCCGGCCATCTCGAGCGCGCCCTTTCGCCGCGTGAGTTCACGCGCTTTACGCGCGGCCTCGCGGGCGGCGGCGGCCTCTACCACCTTCTGCACAACTTGCTTGGCTTCGGCCGGGTGCTCTTCGAACCATTGGCCAAGCTTCTCGTTCACGACCGTCTCAACCACATTGCGGACTTCGGAGGAAACCAGCTTGTCCTTGGTTTGGCTGGAGAATTTCGGATCCGGCACCTTGACGGACAGGACACAGGTCATACCTTCCCGCGCGTCATCGCCGACGATTGAGACCTTCTCGCGTTTCGCCAAGCCGCTTTCTGCCGCGTAGCCATTGATCTGCCGCGTCAATGCCGCACGGAACCCGGCCAGATGCGTGCCGCCATCCCGTTGCGGGATGTTGTTGGTGAAGCACAGCATGGTCTCGTGATAGCTGTCGTTCCATTGCAGTGCGACCTCAACACCGACGCCCTCCTTCTCACCGATCATCAGGATCGATTCAGAGTGGAGCGCGGTCCGCGAGCGGTTGAGATAGCGAACGAAAGCGTCCAGACCGCCTTCATAGTGCAGATCGCTGACCTTTGGCTCCGGCAGCCGCGCGTCGGTCAGGACGATCTCGACACCGGAATTGAGGAAGGCAAGTTCGCGCAACCGATGTTCCAAAGTGGCGAAATCGAACTCGACCTCTTTGAAAATGTCCGCAGAGGGCCAAAACACCACTTGGGTTCCGGTCTCTTCGCCGCACTCGCCGACGGCTTCCAAATCCTTGCCATCGACCGGCTCGCCATCGGCGAACCGCATCGCGTGAATTTTGCCATTGCGCCGGATCGTCAAATCGAGACGCGAGGAAAGACCGGTCACGACCGAGACGCCCACACCATGCAGGCCGCCCGAAATCTTATAGGAGTTCTGATCGAATTTTCCGCCCGCATGAAGCTGGGTCATGATGACCTGGGCGGCGGATATCCCTTCCTCGGAGTGAATATCGACGGGGATACCGCGGCCATTGTCACTGACCGTGACGGACCCATCGCCGTTCAACGTAACCGTTACGCTGTCGGCATGCCCGGCCATCGCCTCGTCGATCGCGTTGTCGACAACTTCATAAACCATGTGATGGAGGCCGGTACCGTCCTCCGTGTCGCCGATATACATGCCCGGGCGCTTGCGCACCGCTTCGAGCCCACGCAGTACCTTGATCGAGTCGGCATCGTATTCTTCGCCGTTCGGTTCGCCAAATTCGTCTGCTACATCACTCATTTACGGTCCGTCTAAAGTTATGCCGCCGGGCGCAATGTCGCATCTGCGACAGTGTAAAACTGTGCCTGCTCGCCTAGTTCGTCGAAAAGGTGCCGATCGGTGCCCGTGAGCCATGCTTGCACGCCGAGACCGAGCAGCGTCTCGAACAGAACGCACCGCTTGCCGACGTCAAGATGGGCCGCGACCTCGTCGAGCAGAAGCAGTGGCGCCATGCCGCGTTCCGCTGCCTGCAATCGCGCATTGGCCAGGACGACAGCGATCAGCAAGGCCTTTTGCTCGCCGGTCGAGCACAGATTCGCCGGCATGTCATTTTCCAAATGCCGCACGGCAAAATCGCTGCGGTGCGAACCGACGCTCGTGCGGCCGGACGCCGCGTCGTCGTCGCGCTGCGCCGCCAGACGCTCCCGCAATCGATCCTCCGCCGCCAGGGCCGGAACCTCCTCCAGCCAATCTTCGACCTGCCCGATCGCCGCGATTCCGGCGGCCGGAAACGGCCCGGACGCCTCCGCGCAGGCACGGGCCAGCCGGCCTGCCATGTCGCGCCGCGCGGCAGCGATGGCGATGCCGCGGCCGGCCATCGTGTCCTCCAGCGCCGATAGCCAGCCATCATCCCGGCGGCCCAGCTTCAGCAATCGGGCCCGTTCCCGCATCGCATGTTCGTAAGCGCTGACCCGTCCCGCATGCGCCGTGTCGAACCCGAACACCAGCCGGTCAAGAACCCGCCGCCGTGCGGCCTCCCCTTCCAGGAACAACCGGTCCATTTGCGGCGTGAGCCAGACGATGCTGACATATTCGGCCAACGCACTTTGCCCCGAAGCGGCGGCGCCATTCACGCGTACCGCCCGACGCGTCGATGACGGATCCCGGCCGGTTCCGAGCTCGACCGGTCCGACCGGTCCCGACACGGTCGCCGCGACCGCCCACCCCGCGTCGCCACCGCGCCGGTCGACATCGGCCAGTCTTGCCTGCCGCAATCCACGGCCGGGACCGAGATAGGATACCGCCTCCAGCATATTCGTCTTTCCAGCACCGTTCGGCCCCGTCAGAACGACAGGCCGTTCATCACCATCGAATGCCGCTTCGGCATAGCAACGAAATTGCGAAAGCCGCAGCCGCGTCACCGACAATCTGGCGTTGGTGCCCGTCACATCACTTGCGGCGAGGGCGTTGCCCCTCATACCCGCATCGGCATAAGCACATACAAGGCGCTGCCATCCGCGCTGTCGCGGACAATGGTCGGCGACGCGCCATCCGCGAACAACACCTGTGCGACATCGCCTTCGACCTGTTGGGCGATATCCAGAAGGTATTTCGAGTTGAAGCCGATTTCGAGCGCCTCCTTGCCATAGGAAACTTCGATCTCCTCGGTCGCAGAGCCGGCATCCGGACTACTGGCCGATAAGGTAAGGCTGTTGTCCGTGACCTCGAGTTTCACCGATCGCGACCGTTCGGTGGATATCGTTGCCACCCGATCGACCGCCTCCGCGAACTGCCGACAATCGACTTCAAGCAGCTTGTCGTTGTTGACCGGGATGACCTTTTCGTAGTCGGGGAAAGTGCCGTCGATAAGCTTCGAAGTGAGCACCGTGCCGTCAAATGCGAACCTGATCTTGGTATCCGACAGCGAGATTTCGACGTCTCCCTCGCATTCGTCGATCAGCTTGCGCAATTCGTTCACCGTCTTGCGCGGGATGATGATACCCGGCATGCCGGCTGCCCCGTCGGGCATCGGCATCTCGACGCGGGCCAAACGGTGCCCGTCCGTCGCGACCGCCCGCAAGACCGGAACAGAATCGATTTCGACCGCATGCAGATAGATGCCGTTCAAATAGTAGCGGGTCTCTTCCGTCGAGATCGCGAACCGCGTCCGATCGACAAGCGCGCGTAGATCGTCGGCGGGAACAGCGAAGCTGTGCGGCAATTCACCGGCGCTCATGGTCGGGAAATCCGCGGTCGGCAATGTCGCCAACGTGAAGCGTGACCGTCCAGCACTTAGCGTCAACCGGTCGCTATCGCCTCCGGAATCCAATTCGATTTGTGATCCGTCGGGCAACTTCCGCACGATGTCGTAAAGCGTGTGCGCCGGCGCCGTCGTCGCCCCGGTCGCCGCCGCGGTCGACTCCGCCGACTCGACGATCGAGATATCCATATCGGTCGCCGTCAGGTTTACACCCGTATCGTTCGCTTCGACCATCACATTTGCGAGAATCGGTATCGTATTGCGCCGCTCGACAACGCTCTGAATGTGGTTCAACGATCGTAGGAGCGCCGCCCGTTCTATCGTCAGTTTCATGGTTTCTCTTTGCCAAAGACGCAGTCAAATCAGACCGATACCGACAATGGGCACCGGCCCGTCCGGAACGTCAGGCCTTAAGACAAACGGAAGCACGCGGACGGGGCGCGAATATAGCATAACGGGCTTGAATCGGCACTTTTTTTAGCGGTTTCAGCAGCGAATTTAGCCCCTGAAACGCCCATGCCGCCCCGATGTGACGTCTTAGCCCTCGAGCATGCGCCGCAACAGCTCGACATCCTCGGAAAATGCGCTGTCGAGAGCGCACAATTCATCCACCTTGCGCACAGCATGCATGACTGT
>JAPPPC010000811.1 GCA_028817685.1 Rhodospirillaceae bacterium | reverse complement strand
GAACATCTCGTAACCGTCTTCGCCGGCGCGGCGCATGGTGATCGAATTGGTGGTATCGGCGCCGGCGCAGGAGAACTGTTCCGGCGCCACCTCAGCGAGCGCCTTCTTGACCGCGGACGCGGTGCGGTAAGCCGCGTTCATACGGCTCTGCACCGGTGCGGGGTGGTGCGGATCGACCAGCGAGCCCTTGCGGGTGACCATCTTGATCGGCCGGTAGATACCGTCATTGGTCGGCACCCCGGAACCCGCGAGCTGGCCGAACACGGTGAGCACGGCGGACTCGGTCGAGGCGACCGGGTTGTTGCAGGGCCAAGCCAACTGGTCGTCGGTCTCCGACAGATCGACCAGCGCCTCGTCCCCGTCGATCACCACACGGGCACGGATGACCGGCTGCTCGCTGTTCAGGGTGCGGCCATCCAGCTTGTCCTCACCAAAATACTCGCCATCCGGCAGGCCGGCGATGGTGGCGCGTATCATGCGCTCGGAATAGCTCTGCAGCTCCGCCATGCATGCCGTCGCCAACGCCAGCCCGTGCCTTTCGAATAGCCCGTGCAGCAGATCGCGGCCGCGCATGACGGCGGAGATCTGGGCGTGGAAATCGCCGATGATCGTCTCTGGCAGGCGTACATTGGCGGCGATGATCTGCTCCACCGGCCCGTCATTCAGATCCTTCTCGGTGTCGATGCGCAGGGTCGGCAGGATCAGCCCTTCCTGATACAGCTCGGTCGCGTCCGCGTTCGAGCCGGCGACCGCGCCGCCGAGCTCCAGATGGTGGCAGATGCTGCCGGTGAAGGCCGCCAGCTTGCCCTCATGGAAGACCGGCATGATGAAGATGATGTCGTTCAGATGCTGGCCGTTCTGATAAGGGTTGTTGGTGATGAAGGCGTCGGTCGGGCCCAGGGTGGTCAGGTCGTGCTTTTCCTTGATGAAGGGCACCGCGGCGGCGAGCGAGTTCATATGAACCGGAATGGCTTCCGCCTGCGCCACCGTCCGAGCGTCCGCATCCATGACGCAGGTCGAGCAGTCCTTCGCCTCGCGCACCAGCGAGGAATAGGCCGCGCGCAGCATGATGTCCTGCATCTCTTGCGCGATGGATTTGAAGGCGCTGGAGACGACGTTGAAGTCGGCGGGATCGATCGCGCTCATGCGCCCTCCTTGGACAGTTTGATCGCACCGTTGCCGACGACCTCGAAGCGCCAGCCCGGCGGCACCGGGGTGCTGGTCGTCGTCTCGACGATGATGGCGGGTCCGTCCGCGGCGAAGCCCTGCGGCAGCCCGTCGCGCTGATAGATCGCATAAGAGCCGGTCAGGCCGGGCAGACCGATATCGCGCGATCCCGTGCTTTCCGTCGCGCCCGCACCGGTCACGTCATGCGACAGGGCCGGCCGCGGATGCTCGGCGGTCAGGCGGAAGGAGATCGCCTCGACCCGGCTGTTGCGGAAGGCGTGGTTATATTGCTGTTCGTGCAGCTGATGGAACCGCTCGACCAGGCTCTCGACCCCGTCACGCGCGACGTCGGCCGGGTCGATCGGCACGCGCAGCTCGTAGCCCTGGCCGACATAACGTGCATCGACCGCGAAGGTGAGGTTGAGGGCGTCGGCATCGTAGCCCAGCGCGCCATATTCCGCCGCGGCGCGGCCGCGCAGATCGTCGATCCGTTCGGCGAAATCTTCCTTCGTCATCGTGTCCGTGCGCACCGCGCCGTCGGCCCGGACATAGTCGATGCGGACATCGGCGACCGCCAACCCGTAGGCGGAGAAGATTCCCGGATGCGGTGGCACCAGGATATTGTCCATGCCCATCTCGACCGCCAGCGGACCGGCGATCAGCGCCCCGGCGCCGCCACAGGGCAGCAACGCGAACTGGCGCGGGTCGTGGCCGCGCTTGACGCTGACCCGGCGCAGCGCCTGCGCCATATTCACGATGGCGATGCGGTAGACCCGCTCCGCCAGCTCGATCGGCGTCAGCTCCAGCCGGCCGCATAATTCTCCGGCGGCTTCTTCCGATAGTTTCGGGTTCAGCACGATCCCACCCGGCAACTCGGCTCCCGCTTCGAGCAAGCCGAGCAATAGCATGGCGTCGGTCAGGGTGAAGCCTTCGCCGCCATGACCGTAGCAGGCAGGCCCCGGCACGGCGCCCGCGCTCTGCGGCCCGACCTGCAGCATGCCGCCCGCATCGATATGGGCGATGCTGCCGCCGCCGGCGCCGATGGTCACGATGTCGGTCATCACCACGTTGAGCGGCAGCCCGTCGACGCTGAACTCCGCCGTGCCCTTGACCGTGGTCTGCGGCATGCAACCGGTGATCAGGCAGACATCGCAGCTCGTGCCGCCGACATCGATGGAGATGACGTCAGAGATTCCGGTCGCCTGCGCCACTTCCGAGGCCGCGGTGACCGCCGCCGCCGGGCCGGAGACGAACATGTTGGCCGTACGCCGCCGCGCCGTCTCCAGCGGCACCGCCCCGCCATTCGACTGCATGATCAGCGGCGTGCCGTCGAAGCCAACCTCGCGCACCGAATCGCCGAAGCGGGTCAGGTACTTCTCCACCGCCGGACCGATATAGGCGTCGATAACCGCCGTGCTGGTACGCTCGTATTCGCGGTGCTCCGGCGCCACCTCAGAGGACAACGAAACCCGGACCTGCGGGTGCTTGCGCGCGATGATTTCGCCGATCGCCTGCTCATGCGCCGGATTGGCGTAGGCGTGCAGCAGGCAGACCGCGATCGATTCGATGTCGTGTTCGGCGACAAGCGCGTCGATCAGGGCTTCCGCCGCCGCAGGATCGAGCGCGGTCACCACCTCGCCGTCCGCCCCCATGCGCTCATCGGCCTCGAAAACCTTGTCGCGAGTCAGCAGCGGTTCCGCCTTCTGGTAGAACATGTCGTAGACGACGGTCTTGTCCTGACGCTGGATGAACAGCACGTCGCGGAAGCCCTTGGTCGTAATCAGCGCCGTACGCGCGCCGCGCCGCTGGATCAGCGCGTTGGCCGCGATGGTCGAACCGTGCAGCAGTTCCGAGACCGCACCGCCCGAAACCCCCGCCGCGTCGATGATTTCACGCAGCCCGGTGACGGCAGCGACACTGGGGTCGCTTGGCGTCGATGGCAGCTTGTGGACGCGCAGCCGACCGGCATCGTCGACCATGACCAGGTCGGTAAATGTACCGCCGACCTCGATTCCTACGATCACGTTGTAAACTCCTGAATTCCTGGGGAAGCCGAGTGTCGCGATTAGCGCCCGGCTTGGCAACTATCGCGTGGTGTTGGCGACCCGGGTCAGCTCCTTGCGCTGTGCCCGCGTCAATTCGCGCGGCAGCACCTCTTTCAGATGCACGGCAATTTCGGCCAGGGTCGGGAAGATCGTGTAGAGCCGCACCGGCCCATTTCCGGAGAGCGTTGCCAATCTGGTTCCCGTGGGATCGACCAGCGCCGATTTTGGTCCGTCGAAACGCCCGGACAGCATCGCCAACGTCCAGCCGCTGGTCACATCGACAATCCGGGCCTTGCCTTGCGCATCGATTTCGACGGACAGCACACCCGATGCCGCGCTCGCCTCGAGCTCGTTAACCTTGTAGCGGTGTTCGGTTTCGAGGTTCCACACTTCGATCTCGCCCGTTCCGGTCGACGTCGCGAGATGGCTCGGCCCGTTGAATTGCAGCAGGCTGCCCCCGTCCGTGATCGGCAGCCGGGTCGCGGAAATCCCGTCATGCGTTCGCCACAGCCGCGCGGTGCCGTCGGCGGAAGCGGTCAGGATGGTCTCGCCATCCGGGCTGAAGGCGGCGGTGTAGACCTGGTTGGCATGTCCCGCCAATACACTGAGCGCCGCGCCGGTCGCCGCGTCCCAAACCCGCGCCGTCCGGTCACCGCCTGCCGTCACGATGTAGCGACTATCCTTGCTGAATGACGCGCCGTTGACCTCACCCTCATGACCGTCCAGCACCGCAACCGCCGCGCCGGACTTGGCATCCCAAAGCCGCGCCGCATTGTCGCCCCAGGCCGCCGTCACAACGCGGCTGCCGTCCGGACTGAAATAGGCCGCGGTGACGTAGCGGTCGTGGCCGCTCAGCACAGCGATCGTCGCGCCCGTCGCCGCGTCCCACAGCCGCGCCGAGCCGTCCGCCGACGCGGTCGCAACCCGGCTGCCGTCCGGGCTGAAAGCGGCGACGCGGACCTCCCGCGTGTGGCCGCGCAAAACGAGAATTTCCTCACCTGTCGCCGCATTCCAGATCCGCGCGGTGCCGTCGCGCGACGCTGTAACAACCCGGCTGCCGTCGGCACTGAACGCGGCGGAACGGATCAGCGCGCCATGCCCCTTTAGCTCGGCGACCGTCGCCGCGTTCGCCACGTCCCAGACCCGTGCGGTATTGTCGTAGGAGGCAGTCAGCATGCGGCGGCCATCCGGGCTGAAAGCCGCAGCATTCACCTCTCCGCGATGCCCTTTCAGCACCGCAATCGAGTCGCCGGTCGTCACGTCCCACAGCCGCGCCGTCTTGTCGAAAGACACGGTCATGACCCGCTTCCCGTCCGGGCTGAAAGCGGCCGACCAGACCTCCGCGTCGTGCCCGTCGAGCTTGGCGAGTTCCTTACCCGTCGCCACATCCCAAAGCCGCGCCGTCTGATCCGACGAGGCGGTCACCGCCATCGTTCCCGCTGCGTTGAACGCCGCCAGCCGCACGAACTTGCCATGCCCGCGCAATACGGAAATTTCACGGCGCTGCAGATAAACGTCGTACAGCACAGGCAGCGCCGCCGCGGCGATATTGGGCGAAACCGCGCCGCCATCGTCCGGCAGCGCGGCCAGCGCCAGCAAGCCGCCCGTCACCATGTCGTGGTTGGCAATCCGCTCTTTCGCCAGATCGAGCAGGATGTTTGCCGGGGGCAGCCGGAACGCGCTCTGGGGCGCCGGGGTGATCGGTGCGATCGGCGCTGCGGTTACCGCTTCCGGCTCCTCATGCGCTTGCACAACCTCTACCGGTCCGGCCTTGCGCTTTTCCTCCGCCGCACGGGTCCAGGATTTCGGCTGCAATCCGGCGCGAATTGCCGCATCGGACAGCATGCCGATGCCGTACAAGCCCAGCAGGCCGACAAAGACCGCGCCGACGATCAGCAACAGCAGCTGCCGTTTCGCCCTCTTGGCTTCCTGTTCCTCGGTTTCAGCGTCGATCGCCATCGCGCGCCTGCCGCCCCAAAATTGCGGATCAACGGGATATAGGGCCGGAATTGCCCGACCGCAACGCCGCCGCTTGACTCCGGCCTCGATCGCGCGCTCTGGTTTGGCCGGAACCTTGAGCCGAAAAGCGACATAGCACCATGACCGATCTCGACCGGCCCCGCGACGACATTCTCGATATCATCGGCAAGGGCGTCGGCCCGGCTG
>JAPPPC010000253.1 GCA_028817685.1 Rhodospirillaceae bacterium | reverse complement strand
TCAACCTCGACCATCCTGAACTATATCCTCGCCGATCCGCGGGTGAAGTTCGACATCAAAGGATGGGAACCGATCGTCTTGCTGCCCCGCAGCAGCATGCAGTATGCGCGCGCCGAACTGGGCCTCGGAGGTCTGGGTCCGAAGGACATGGTCGCGAAACTGCGCACGATCCCGAAAGAGAAGCTGGTCTTCGGCGGCAAGACACCGACATCGGCGGCTCTCTCCAGACGCTTGGCTCTGTCTCTGCTCGGCGTCGAGGTCAAGGATGTCTGGGGCATGAAGGGCAACGGCCCGATGGCGCAAGCCTTCGAGCGCGGTGAATTCACGCTGATGTTCGACAACTCCTTGTCCTATCTGAACAACCGTAAGGGCTTCCGGGATGCCGGTATCGTTACGCATCTGTTCACCTGGGGCGCGCCGGATGCGAACGGCAAGTGGAAGGATGCGAACGGTAAATATTTCCGCGATCCGACATGGCCGAACGTGCCGAGCTACTACGAGTTCTATGAGGAAGCCACCGGCAAGAAGTTCGAGGGCCCGGCCGCCAAGGCCACGCTCGCGATCATCCGTGTCGGCACGTTGGCGAACAAATCCTTCCATCTGCCGAAGGGCGCCGACAAGGATGCCCTGGAAGCGTGGCGGAACGCGTTGCGCAAGACCATGGAGGATCCGGAGTTCAACAAGCGCCGGCCGAAAATCCTCGGCAAGTTCCTGGCCACCATCGGCCCGGAGGCAAAAACAGCGCTGCACGAGGCGATGATCCTGTCCGACGTAGAAAAAGAATTCGTCAAAGACTACGTGAAGGTTCGCTACAATCTGACCCTCAACATGTAATCTTCAGTCTTCATCGAAGACACAAACGCCCGGCCTTTGCAGGCCGGGCGTTTTCTTTTTCCCCTATTGCGGACCGCCAAGATAGAACGGCATTTCGAAGCCGAGGAAGTTCGCCGTCGCCCACTGAAGCAGGCCCGGCGGGTATTCCAGGGTCAGGAAGTAGGACAGCACGCCGAGGAACACCGCCGCTGACAGGCCGAGCAGGGCGTTGCGGACATGGCTGAGATCGATCTTGTGCGAGATGAACAGGTAGATGAACAGGGCCGCGCCGAGCGGAAATCCGACCAGGCCGATAACGCCCAGCATGCCCAGAATCCAGCCGAGATAGTAAAACTCCGAATGGGTCGTCCCGCCGAGCAGTTCGCGGTCGATCAGGACGGCGCTTGGCTTTCTTGCCGTGATCTGCTGGAAGAGAACAGGCAGCACGAAAGCGAATCCAAGGATGCCAACGGCGAAGGGAAAAATCCGGCCCAGCGTCTCGTACCGGAAGCCGTCGGTAAACGCGATCACCACGATGGCCAACATGAAGATCGTGAAGCCGATCTGCGGCCATTTGCGCCGCGTCGAGGCCTCGCTGTCTTCCGTATAGGTCTTGCCAGCATTCGGGTTGTAGCGCAGCGCGGCAATAATCGACAGGATCGTCAGAATAAGCAGCACGATCACGATCGGCCGCTCGAAGAAGCTGTACCCATAGACTTGGATCGATTGATAAAGCGAGGTCTCGATCCGGTCGGACAGGAAGAAGCCGATCAGCAGGGCCGGCCGGGACCAGCCATAGCGCTTCATGAAGGTCCCCAGCGTACCGAACACGAATAGGGCGATCAGATCGTTCCAGTCCCGCGTCGCCTGGAAGGCCGCGAAAAAGATCAGTACCAGCATGAAGGGGGCCAGAAAGCCGTACCGGATCGTCGTCAGCTTGGCGATCTGTGACGAAAGCAGCAGACACGCCCCGGCACCGAACACGTTGGCCAAGGCCAACGACCAGATCATCGTGTAGGTCAGGTCGAGATTCTTGGTGATCATCTCGGTGCCCGGCTCGATGCCAATCAGGATGAACCCGCTGAGCAGGATCGCGTAGCTGCCCGAACCCGGGATGCCGAACAGGATGGTCGGGATCATCGCCCCGCCCTCCTTGGCATTGTTCGCCGATTCCGGCGCCAGCACGCCGCGGATGTCACCCTCACCGAACTTGCTTCGATCCTTGGAGGTCTGAATCACATGACCATAGGCGATCCAATCGACGACCGACCCGCCAAGCCCCGGCAAGGCACCGATAATGCAGCCGATCGATGAGCATCGGACGACGATCCACCAGTTGCGCAGCATGTCCTTCAGCCCGCGCAACCAACCGCTGCCCAGATTGCCCTCCTTTGAGATCGTCTCGTGCCGCCGCACCAGATCGACGATCTCCGGCATGGCGAACATGCCGAGCCCGATGATCACGATCTTGATGCCATCGCTCAGATAGGCGGATTCATAGACCCCTGGAATTCCGGACAGCCGGAATGCGCCATGCGGTTCGTAGCCGACCATGCCGATGATCAAACCAATCACGCATGTGGCAAGGCCTTTCAGCGCGTGGTTGCCGGTCAGCATGCCGATCATGCTCAGCGCCAGCATGATGAGCATCATCTGTTCGCCGAAACCCATGGCGAGGATGATCGGCCGCGCCGCGAAGATAGCGCCGGTCAGGACCAGCGCGCCGAACAATCCGCCGAACAGCGACGCGGAGAAAGCCGCGCCCAACGCCCGCGCGCCTTCCCCCCGTTTGGCGAGCGGAAAGCCGTCAACCACGGTCGCCTGCGACGCCGACGTACCAGGTATTCCCATCAGTACCGACGGAAAGGTATCGGATGTCGTCGTCGGCGCCAGCAGCCCGATCATCATGGCCAGCGCATGCGACGGATCCATATCGAACACAAAGGGCAGCAACAGCGACAGCCCAGCAACGCCGCCCAAACCCGGCAGGACGCCAATCAGCAAACCGAGCGTCGTCCCCAGCAGCAGGAACGACAAATGGACCGGGCTGAAGAGCTGGGTCAGTGCGTCAATTAAGATTTGGAATTCCATGTCGCGTCTCAGGAGCTGCTATCAAAAGGCATCGGATGGGGAATTAGGCGGCAAGAAAAAATCGCTGCGCGTCACGCCCGTATGTTGCGGTCTCGGTCCGTCCTCGGTCAATCCGGTATCAGCAGAGACCACCGGTTGCGCACATCGCCGGCAGTGTCGATCGACTGATTGTTCATGGCGGTTTCCACGCATCAGGCCGCGACCGGCACTTCCTTACCCAGCTGCGTGCGGTGCATGATGCGCCGATGGGTTCCGGCATGGGCGTCACGGTGATGCATGACGCAACGATTGTCCCACAGCACCATGTCGCCGGGTCGCCACGGTCCGTGCGTCCATTTGAAACGATCCTGCGTCGCGTGATCCCACAGGAAGTCGAGCAGCGCCTCGCTCTCCTCGCGCGACCAGCCGATGACATATTGCGAGGGGAAGACGCGCCGCCGACCGAGATAGAGCGCCTTGCGGCCCGTCACCGGATGGACCCGCACCAGGGGATGATCCGGCCCCGGAACGTCTTCGAGGGTCTCCGGTTTTTTGACGCCCTGGCGCAATACACCGGCGGAGTTGCGGCTGGAATCCTGCTTTGTGTAGAGGCCTTGAAGGCGCGCTTTCACATCGCCGGGCAAACTCTCATAGGCCAGATATTGATTGTTGAAGGATGTGTTGCCCCCTTCGGGCGGCACCTCCAGCGCGCGCAAGAAACTGCCGGCCGGCGGCGTTTCGACATACGAGTTGTCGCTGTGCCACACGACTTCGCCGCTGCCCAGCCCCTCATTCTCCATGACCGGGTTGCCGTCATGGTCCAGGTTCGAGATGACCGTGATTTCCGGCACATCGGGAATCGCATCGACCGGCAGACGCCCTTGCCGCTCATAATAGGCACGGTTCGCACCCGCCGACGGGACGCCGAAAACGGCGCTGGCGGTAACATGGTCCTGGGGCGAGATATCCTGATCCCGGAACAGCAGTACCTGGTATTCGGCCCAGGCTCGATTGAGGGCCGTCGCAGTGTCTGAATCGACGGGTTGCGAGAAATCGATCCCCCGCACCTCTGCGCCAAGCGGCCCGCCCGTCGGGATCACCTCCAACCTTTCCGCGCTATTGCCCATCATGCAGCCCTCACTGGAGATGCGGGATCACATCGCGACCGAACCGTTCGATGGCCCGCATAATGTCTTTGTGCGGCGGTCCGCCGGAATGCGCATGACGCAATCGCAGCAGGAAATAATCCGTGCCGACCGCCTCCCCCCAGCGGCGGAACTCGGCAACGCATTCTTCCGGCGACCCGGCAATGATGCGGTCTTTCCACATATTTTCGAACTGAAAGGCCTCCTCCGACTCGATGTCCTGGAAGGCGGTCGCCCCGTTGCGCCAATAATATTTGTACGCCTCCATGACTTCCGGGCCGTAGACACGTGCCGCATCGTTCAGCCCGTCACCAACCCAGGCATCGCGCATTAAAACGACTTCGGGCGTCCGGCCCGCGGCGGCGGCGGCGGCGCGATACCGGTCCGCCAAGGCGACATTCTCCGCAAGCGGCATACTGGGCCCGAGAACGATGGCATCCCCGATCCGGCCTGCCCGGTCGACCGCCGCCGGGACCCAGCCGCCGATCCATAGCGGCGGCCCCGGCCGCTGGATCGGCCGCGGCAGGACACAGACATCGTCGATATCGAAATGCTTCCCCTGAAAAGAAAAGCGGTCGCCAGTCCAGGCCTGCCGTAACACCTCGACGCCTTCCTCGAACCGCCCAACGCGGCTGCGCTTTTCGACCCCGAATGCCCGGAAATCGGCCTCCTGATACCCAAGCCCAACCCCCAACGCGAGCCGGCCGCCGGACACGATATCGAGCGTGACCGCGTCTTCTGCGACGCGCAGGGGATGGTGCAGCGGCAGCAACAAAACCGACGTGCCGATCTGGATCGTCTTGGTGCGCGCGGCAACCGCGGTGCAGACCACCAGGGGCGACGGCAGAAACCCGTCCTTGTCCTGATGATGCTCTCCGAAAAAGAAGCCATGGAACCCGCAGGCCTCGGCCAGCTCCGCTTCCGCAATAGTCTCTGCGACGCAGCGGTCGAGATCGTCCCCACGCGGCGGATTCGCGATCGAGCTGTACAAGCCGAGTTTGATCATTTGGAGCCCCTTTGCGCGGCGAACGGAAACCCTACGCGCCAAGTTTCGCGCGCGACGCCGTTTGTCACAAGGGGAGAAGGATGGTGCCGCCTGCGTGACTCGAACACGCGACCCCAGCATTACGAAGAAACGGTTCCACGGAATAAAAATCCTTTTTATTCTTTATTTACTGCGTATTATGTATCTTTCTCCATCAATATTGACCTAAAATAAGCATTCACATAAGAGGTTTTGTGACGGATATGGATATGTCGAAACGTTGTGCAATTTACAGTCGAGTATCGACCCACGAACAGACTGTCTGACATCAGCGCCCCTGGGACACCCTGAGGTGTTTTCATAAGGGAGGATTT
>JAPPPC010000049.1 GCA_028817685.1 Rhodospirillaceae bacterium | reverse complement strand
GCCGGGTGTCGTGCGCTACACGACCGATGTCATCGCCGAGGCGGTGAACGAGGCTTACGAGTTGGGCATTCCCGCGGTCGGACTGTTTCCCTTTACCGACCCGGACCGTAAGACGCCGGACGGCGCCGAATCCCTCAAACCGGACAACCTGGTCTGCACCGCTATCCGCAACATCAAGGAGCAGGTGCCGGACATGATGGTGGTCTGCGACGTGGCGCTGGACCCCTACACCACGCACGGTCATGACGGCGTCATGGATGGCGAGACGATCCTCAACGACGAGACAGTCGAAATCCTCGTCCAACAGGCGCTGAACCAGGCAGAGGCCGGCTGTGACACGATCTCGCCCTCGGACATGATGGATGGCAGGGTCGGCGCGATCCGCCAGTCGCTTGACGCCAACGGGTATGACGATGTGCGGATCATGGCCTACTCGGCGAAATATGCGTCCGGCTTTTACGGACCGTTCCGCGATGCTATCGGCACCAAGGCGGCATTGATCGGCGACAAGCGCACCTATCAGATGGACCCGGCCAACTCCGACGAGGCGTTGCGCGAGATCGCCCTCGACATCCAGGAAGGTGCCGACATGGTCATGGTCAAACCCGGCATGCCCTATCTCGACATCGTGCGCCGGGTGAAGGACAGCTTTGGCATGCCAACCTTCGTGTATCAGGTCTCCGGCGAGTACGCGATGATCAAGGGTGCCGTCGAGCGCGGTTGGCTCGATGAGAAAGTGATCCTGGAATCGCTGTTGGGATTCAAGCGCGCGGGGGCGGACGGCGTCCTCACCTATTTCGCCGTCGAGGCGGCGAAAAAACTAAAGGGCTAATGCGCGCTAAAGAAGTCGGCGGCGCACCGGTCGTGCCAGGAGGCGCGGTGCCCCGGATCGTGGAACCCGACATGACCGCCGGTGCGCGGCAGTAGCGGCGTCAGCTTGTCATTACGCGACCAATCGTAGGCAAGATAGGGCGTTGCCGGGATCCACGGGTCATTGCAGGCGTGGATGATCAGCGTCGGGATCGGCACCGTCTCCAGGAATTTCGCGGCCTGGGTCTCCGCGTAGTAATGATCCGCCCCGTCGAAGCCGTGCCGCGGCGCCAAGAACCTATCGTCGAACTCGTAAACCGTCCGAACTGCGCCCAGCGTTTCGCGTTGCGCGGCCGTCAGTTCGGAGCCCCCGCAATCGATTTTCATGCGCTTCAGCAGCCAATGGTGATACAGGGCGTTGCGCCGGCGCATGACCGTCCGTGCCGAAGCCGCCAGATCTATCGGCGCGGACACCGAAGCGGCAGCTCGAATGGAGAAGTCCTGGCAGTACTCGGCGAGAAACTTGATCATGACATTGGCGCCCAGCGACACCGCGGAGAGATATATGCCGTTCCGCGTTATCTCAGGCAGCGTTTCGCGCAGCGATTCCAGCGCGTGCGCCAGATCGACGCTGCACCCGGCATGGTAATCGCCGCTGCAGGTCGCGCGTGACGGCCCCGCCCCCCGCAGGTTAAGGCGCACAATGGGGTGCCCCAATCCATGATGATAGACAGCGGCGCGCGCCATATTCATGGATGTCTCGCAACCGGTCAGCCCGTGGATCAAAACTATCGGCGACTTGTTTCCTGCCGCCGGTGTGTACAGGACCGCGAGCTTGTCACCGCTGCCATCGCGCAAATCTAGATGCAATCGCTCGCCATCGAGACGCGGCCGCCCGCCGGACCGGGCGACGAAGTAGTTGCGGAGGGTCTGCAAATCCGGTCCCCACCACGGTGCCCGCGGCCGGAACGGCGGGAATTCAAGCGCCGAGCCAGTCATCGACAACCTTGACCTGCCCCTGGTCCATCAGGGCCGGTGCATGGCCACAGCCGGCGATTTCAATCACTGTCGCCTTTGGCCCGCGCGCGGCCATCTCGGCCGCGGTCTCTGGCGACAGCAGATCGGAAGTCTCACCACGCAGGACGAGGACTGGACAGTGGATTGCATCCCACAGTGCCCACAAATCGACATCGGCGATCGGCTGTACGGCATTGAATGGCACGGCTATTCCGGGATCGTACGCGAGTGCCACCCCTTCCTCGACAGCCCGCCCGCCATGGCGGGCGAGATGCTGCCACTGCTCATCCGTCAGTGGACCGAATGAACCATGGACGTCGCGCAGATAGGCCTCGAGGGCGTCACCATCCGCGAAGGGCGGCGCCTTGCCGCAATAGGCGGCGATCCGCTCCAAAGCCGCTTTCGGAATGAAAGGTCCCACATCGTTGAGAACCAGACGCCGGACCGGAGAGCCAGGCTGTGCAGCCAGGGCCATCCCGATCAATCCGCCCATCGACGTCCCGACCCAATCGACCCAACCGACATCCATCCGCGCGACCAGGGCGGCCATATCGGCGACATATTGCGGCGTCTGGTATTGGGTCGGATCGGCAAGCCAATCGCTCTTACCGCGCCCCACCACATCGGGGCAGACGACCCGGCTCCGCTCGGACAGTTTCGCGGCCAGGGCGTCGAAATCCCGGCCGTTCCGGGTCAAGCCATGCACACAGATCACGTTGCTGGCGGCCTCGCCGTTCCCCCATGCCACATAGGCCATGCGGTGGAAGCCATCCCGTCCCAGGCAAGAGATCGAACCGCTGGTCATGTCGCGTGACGAAGCGTTTCTCATGTCAGTCGCGCACGAAGACGGTTTTTGGTTGATATGACATCGCCTATCCCTATAAAGCTCGCGCGGCGGTCGCGCAGCCCGAATCCGCCGCGGAATGTGCCCGAAAGATCGACCGTTATGAATGAGAAAATTTCCCGTTTTCTCGAAACGCGCCAGCCATCGACACCGTGTCTTGTGGTCGATATCGACATCGTTCGGGACAATTACAATGCACTTCGCGCGTCCCTCCCGCAGGCGGATATCTATTACGCCGTGAAGGCCAATCCCGCACCGCAGATACTGGAAGCGCTGGTTTCATTGGGCGCCCACTTCGATGCCGCGAGTTTTGCGGAAATCGAATTCTGTCTCGAGGCAGGCGCAAAGGCGTCGGCGCTGTCCTACGGCAACACGATCAAAAAGCAAACCGATATCGCGCGGGCTCACGAGGCCGGTGTGGCCCTTTTCACCTTCGACAGCGCAGCGGAGCTGGAAAAGCTCGCCGCCGCGGCGCCCGGTGCGCGGGTTATCTGCCGCATCCTGATGGAAAACGATGATGCGCAATGGCCGCTGTCGCGCAAGTTCGGCTGCGATCCGGCGATGGCGAAGGATCTGTTGATTGCGGCCAAAAACAAGGGCCTAAAGCCCTATGGCGTCTCCTTTCACGTCGGATCGCAGCAGATCAATCCGCGGCAATGGATTGCGGCGATTGCGAAAACGGCCTCCCTCTTCGCGGACACCGCCCGGTCCGGTGTCGATTTGGAAGCGATCAATCTGGGGGGCGGGTTTCCGGCCAGCTATCGGGATCAGGTCCCGGAAGTCGCCGCGTATGGCGATATCATCGCAACCGCATTGACCGAATCCTTCGGCAATGCTCCGCCGCGGGTGATCGTTGAGCCGGGCCGAGGACTTTGTGGCGATGCCGGCGTAATCCAGTCTGAAGTTGTGCTTATCTCGCGCAAAAGCGCCGATGACGAAACGCGCTGGATATATCTGGATGCCGGCAAGTTCGGCGGGCTGCCGGAGACGACGGAAGAACGTATCCAATATCGCATCCGAACGCCCCACGATGGCAGCGCAACCGGGCCTGTGATCATCGCTGGTCCGACCTGCGAGGAGCTGGACATACTCTACGACAAGGCAGGGTACGAACTGCCGCTGGCCCTGAAGATCGGCGACAAGATCGAATTCCTGAGCGCTGGTGCCTATACCGCGACCTACGCCTCGGTCGGATTCAACGGCTATCCGCCGCTCGACGAATACTATATCTAGACGGGCGTGATTCAGCGTAGCGCCGGGCTTGGGGAGCTATAGCATGAGCGTTTCGGTTGAGGATATTCGTGCGGCCGCGGACGCGATCGCGGGAGAAGTCGTTCGGACGCCGACAGTGCGGTCCGGCCCCTTGTCCGACCTTCTGGGACTCGAGGTATTCGTCAAGCTTGAAACACTGCAGCGCACCGGCTCCTTCAAGGACCGCGGCGCCCTGTTCAAGCTGAAAAGCCTTTCGCCGGACGAAATGTCGCGCGGCGTGATCGCGATCTCCGCCGGCAATCACGCGCAAGGCGTGGCCTATCACGCGCAGCGCCTAGCTATTCCCGCGACCATCGTCATGCCGGAAGGCACACCGTTCAACAAGGTCCGACGGACGCAGGCATTTGGGGCAAAGGTTGTCCTTCATGGAGACAATATCAGCGCCGCGGAACCCTTTGCCCATGCACTCGCCGAAGAGGAGCGACTGACCTTCGTCCATCCCTATGACGACGAACGCATCATCGCCGGTCAGGGTACGATCGGGCTGGAGATGCTGGAAGACGTGCCGGACCTGGACACCATCATCGTGCCCATCGGCGGTGGTGGGATCATTTCGGGCATTGCGACGGCGGCCAAATCCGTCAAACCGGCGATCGAAATCATCGGGGTGGAATCCGAGTTCTTTCCAACGATGTTCAACGCCGTTCGAAACGAGGCCCTGCCGGTCGGCGGCGACAGTATCGCAGAAGGTATCGCGGTGAAATCGGCCGGGATGATCACACGGGAGATCATCGCCCGCCTGGCGGACGATATGCTGGTGGTTAGCGAATCAGCCATCGAATCGGCGGTCCAAACCATGCTGATCGACGCTAAAATTCACACCGAAGGAGCCGGGGCATCGCCGCTCGCCGCGTTACGGGAAAATCCCGATCGGTTTGCCGCCAAAAAAGTTGGCTTGGTCGCCTGCGGGGGCAATATCGATTCGCGTCTCCTGGCGTCGGTCCTGATGCGCGGCATGTCGCGTGAAGGTTATCTGGCGCGCTTACGCGTCACAATCAGCGACCAGCCCGGCGTGCTCGGAAAAGTAGCGGAGAAAATTGGCGAGTCCGGCGGCAACATCGTCGAAATCTACCATCACCGCCTGTTCTATGACGTTCCGCTAAAGCTTGCGGAGTTGGACGTGGTTGTCGAGACCCGCGACGCCGCACATTCCCAAGAAATCATCGAGCGCCTGGAAGCAATTGGCTTCCCGACCCGCAAGCTCGACGACGTTACCCACTAGAGCGGATTGCCGATTTCAGCCTGCATCGCGACCCGCGATCAGTTGCTCAATAAAAACCTATTCTTAACGATTTACGCCAATAATCGGGCGTCGTTGTTAACCATAAGTATAGACTTCGTTAACCATAAGAACGCAGATTTCTCCTAGGGTTACGCGTGGGGCAAGCATGACAGTCATCGTCGGCATCGTGATCGTTTTGGGTTGTGTGTTGGGGTCGTATGCCG
>JAPPPC010000160.1:4022-5397 GCA_028817685.1 Rhodospirillaceae bacterium | reverse complement strand
AAAGACGCCAAACAGCAGGGCAATCGCGGTCAGCGCCTGTTCGCCGCCGGAGAGCAGTGACATGACCTGTAGTTTCTTGCCCGGCTGGCTGGCCATGATTTCCAACCCGGCTTCAAGCGGGTCGTCCGCCTCGGTCAGGGTGAGATAGGCCCGTCCACCGCCGAACAGTTTCACGAACAGTTCCTGGAAGTGATTGTTAACCGTCTCGAAAGCGGCCAGCAGACGCTCCCGGCCCTCGCGGTTGAGCTGGCTGATTCCCTGGCGTAGGCGGGCGATGGCGGCAAGCAGGTCCTCGCGCTCGCTTTGCATGGATTCGATCTGCGTTTCCAACTCCTGCGCTTCGATTTCAGCGCGCAGATTGACCGGCCCCATATTGTCGCGTTCACGGGTCTGCCGGCCCACCTTCAGCTCGACCGTTTCCGGGTCGGGCAGTTCCTCATCCGCGGGAATTCCCGCTTCCTGCAGGACGGCGCCGGGCATGCATTCCAGGCGCTCGGCGATACGTTCGCGAATTGTCGCACAGTCGCTGTCCGCCTGCTCGACCTGCGCTTCGCAGCGGACCCGCGCTTCGCGGCTCTCGGCGAGCTGACCTTCGGCGCTTCGCAGAGCGGCATCAGATTCCTTTTGCACCGTCTCGCCCTGTGCCAATGCGTCGGCGGCCGCACCGCGTTTTTCCTCTGCCGTGGTAATGGCGCTCAGCAGCCCGTCGCGTTGTTCCGCGATTGCCGCCGGCCTCGCGGCCAGGCCGGCGAGCGTTTCCTGAGCCGCATTGCGGCGTTCTTCCAGATCGGAAAGCCGGCCGGTCGCGCCGCCCATCCGGCTGCCCCAGGTTTCGATTTCCTCGCCTATGGTCCGGCGGCGCGACGCGCGCTCCTGCGCATCGCGCTGCAACCGGTCGTAGGCGCTGCGTTTCTCGGACTGGTCGGCCCGCAATTCACCCAAGGTGGCGCGCAGGCTTTCGATGGCGGCCTGGTTGGCGTCCGGGTCTTCCAGCTCTTCGATCGCGCGCCGCGCCGCTTTCCATTGCAACTCGGCCTCGTTGAGGTCGAAAACCGCCTGGTTTGCCGCTTCGGCCAGGGCCGCTAGTCGCGATTTCGCCGCGGCGGCATCGCCGGAGACTTCACCAAAGGCGGCGCGCGCAGCGTTCAATTTGGAGAAGGCTTCGTCCTGCGCCTGCCGTGCACTCCGTTCGCTCGTTTCCGCAGTTTCCCGTTCGCGGCGCGCCGTCTCCAGTGCCAGCTGTTTCGCTTTGAAGTCCGCATCCGTCGCTGCCAGGTCTTCGCGCAGCGCGTTCAGGCGGTTCCGCTGGCCGAGCCGGGATGCCGCGATGGCGCGGCTGGACGCTGCCCACGTGAGACTCGACGGATGCGGCGCC
>JAPPPC010000160.1:0-4012 GCA_028817685.1 Rhodospirillaceae bacterium | reverse complement strand
CCGTCATGAATCATCTCCCCTTTTTGCTGATCTTCGGTGACGCCGATTTGCGACAGGCGGCGGTGCAGCGCTTGCGGCGCCTTGACGAACTGTGCCAGCGGGGTGACCCGATCCGGCAAGGTTTGCAGGACAGACAGCGCCGGCAGGACGGCCCAGTAGACCGGTGCGGCGGTGTCGACCGGGGCATCGATATCCTCACCAAGCGCGGCGCCCAAGGCTACTTCATAGCCAGGCTCGACGGTGACCGACTCGATCATCGGCGCGAAGAAATCGCTCTCCGCGGGGTCGACCAATTCGGCCAGAGCCCGAATTTCGGCGCCGAGCCGCTCCCGGTCGGCCTCCATGGCGCGCGCCTCATCGCGCGCACGCGTCTCGTTCTCCTGCGCGGCCTTGAGGGCGTTTTCCGCCTCGGCGGCCCGCTCTCGCGCTTCGGCTACGGTCAGTTCCGCAGCGTTGATCGAAGCCTGGATTTCGGCCAATTCGGAATCGTCGGCGATTTCGGCGGCGAGATTGACCCGCTCGTCATCCATTTCGTTGGCGCGTTGCTTAAGCTTTTCTATCCGTTCCCAAAGCTGGTCGCGCTGCCGCTCCAGCGTTGCGCGCTTGGCCTCCGTTTCCGCTGTTGCGGCAAGCAATTCGTTCCGCTCGGCATCCTTCGCATCGACCTGCGCGGTGATGTCCGCCAGGGCCGTTCGGGCCGTTTCCTCGCGGTCGGTCTCATTCTCTAGCGCCGCGTCGATCGTGGCCGCTTCCGCCTCAAGCCGTTCGATCGCCGACTTCGCTTCCGTGGCGAGCGACTGCTCGCGCTCGATATCGCCGGAGATCTGAGTGAGCCGCCGTTCCGCTTCCGCCTGGGCATCGGCGATCCGGGTTTCCTCTCGCTCCAACTCATTGCGCGCCATCAGCAAGCGCTGCAATTCGGCAGCGGCCTCGGCCTCGTTCTGCCGCAGCTCGGGAAGCGCCGCAGCGGCTTCGGTCTGCCGCGTCGAGGCGGCGGCTGCGGTCTCCGTTCGCGTGGCGACGGTCGCTTCCGCCTCCTGCAGCCGTCCGCGTGCGGTCTCCAGGGAAGCGAGGGCCTCTTGCCAGCGCAGATGCAGCAGGATCGCATCGTACCGGCGGATGTTCTCCGACAGCCGCCGGTAGCGTTTCGCCTGCCGTGCCTGCCGCTGCAGCGCTTGGTGCTGGCCTTCGAGCGCTTCGATAACATCGTCGAGCCGGCTCAAATTGGTTTCCGCCGCGCGGAGCCGCAACTCCGCCTCGTGCCGCCGCGAATGCAGGCCTCGGATACCGGCCGCTTCTTCCAGCAGGACCCGCCGTTCGGTCGGTTTCGCGCCGATCAGGGCGCCGATGCGGCCCTGGCTGACCATGGCCGTGGAATGGGCCCCGCTGGCCAAATCGGCGAACAGCAACTGTACGTCGCGCGCGCGCACTTCCTTGCCGTTGACGCGGTACTGCGATCCCGCGCCGCGCTCGATCTTGCGGGTGACTTCGATCTCTTCGCTGTCATTGAAGGCGGCCGGTGCGCTTCGGTCCGCATTGTCTAGCCGCAAGGTGACTTCGGCGATATTACGCGAGGGCCGGCTCGTCGTGCCGCCAAAGATGACGGCTTCCATCTCGCCGCCACGCATGCTCTTCGGCGAAGTTTCGCCCATCACCCAGCGCAGGGCCTCGACGACGTTGGATTTGCCGCAGCCGTTGGGCCCGACGACACCGGTCATACCGGGCTCGATGAACAGCTCGGTCGTGTCGACGAAGGATTTAAAGCCCGTAACTTGGAGCCGGCTGAAATGCACTGACGCCTATTTTTCTAATTTCCTCAACAGATCGTCGAATACCTTATATGGCTGCGATCCGACAATGCGTTTTTCGCCATTTATGATGAAAGTCGGCGTGGAGTTAACTTGGTAACGATTTCCGGCCTCTAGCCGGGTCTGCAGAACCCCGTCGACGATGGTGCGGTTCTCCGCACAGGCCCGAAAGTCCGACTCACTGAGGCCGCCGAGCGTACCGATTCGCGCCAGTGCCTTCACCGGGTCCGCATCCCGGGACCATTTTTCCTGATTTTGGAACAAGACGTCGAGGAACTGGAAGTAGCGGGGCGGCGGTGCGCAGCGCGCCAGAATTGCTGCCATCAATCCCAGCTGATCGAACGGAAAATCGCGATACACCAGCTTCGCGCGGCCAGTATCAAGGTAGTTCTTTTTCAGCTCAGGCAGAATCTCGATGTGAAAATGCCGGCAATGCGGACAGGTCAGCGAGGAATATTCGACAATTTCGATCGGCGCATTGGGGTCGCCGAGTACGCGCTCTTTGAGCGCCTGTTCTGCCGAAGGCGGTGCCGACCAAGCGCCGGCGGAGACAAACAAGAAGGCGGCCGCAGCCAGTGTCGCGAGAAGTCGGGTCATTGCGGTCTCCTAGTCGCTGAGGTCAGTGGGCGGGAAGTATAGGTTCGAATGCGGCAGGATCAAGGCAGCCCGCTGCGGCGTAACAGCACATAATATCACGATTTTTTGACCTCGGTGTCGCCAGACATGATGGCTGTTCCGAGTCGTTCGAGTGCCTCCCTGATGGCATCATCTTCGACATCGCCCAGCATGTCGTGCAGCGCCTTGTGGTCTTTAGGGTTGGGTTTCCGTATGCCCCGTTTCGGGCGCGCGGGCGTTTGCCGCAGCGGCGCGTGGGTCAGTTTCAGCCTGGCGATGGCGCCATAGCCGAAGTGACTATTGATCCGCGCCACGACTTGCGGCTCGAGATGCTGCAATTCCGTGGCCACGCCACCCTCTACCCGGATTTGCAGTGTGCCGTTGCTCCGTTGACCGCGCGGGAAGGCAAGCTTTTCGGGCTGCGACACTAAGGCAAGCTCCCGGCCGACAATCGTTGCCCACTCGGTAATCAGGGCAGCTTCGGCGAAACCGCGTTTGCCGATGGCCTTGGCCGCGATTTTCGGCAGCGCCGCCGCCACGGGCCGCACACCGCCGCGGCGCTCGGAGTCCTTAGTTTTCGAATTTTGTCCGCTCATGCCATTGCATATGTCTGTCCGCTCGAACCGTATTTACTATAGTGATGCTCCGATGGAATCACAGAGCGACATAGCCGCCGCGTCGATTCTCGCGTGGTACGATCGCAACCGGCGCGCCATGCCTTGGCGCGCGCTGCCGGGAGTAACCGCCGATCCGTATCATGTATGGCTGAGCGAGATCATGCTGCAGCAGACCACCGTGGCGACGGTCGGGCCTTATTTTGAGCGATTTCTCGCCCGTTGGCCGGATATCGGCGCGCTGGCGGCCGCGCCGCTCGACGACGTGCTGTACGCGTGGCAGGGGCTCGGCTACTACGCCAGGGCGCGCAATCTGCATCGTTGCGCTGGCGTCGTCGCGCGCGAGCATGGCGGAAGGTTTCCGGATAACGAGGCCGATCTGCGCGACTTGCCGGGGATCGGGCGCTACACGGCGGCCGCGATCGCCGCAATTGCGTTTGACAAGCGCGCGACTGTGGTCGATGGCAATGTGGAACGGGTCATGGCGCGCCGGTTCCGGGTCGAGGAACCGCTGCCGGACAGTAAGAGCACGCTTTACGACCTGGCCGATTTCCTGACCCCGGATCAACGGCCTGGCGATTACGCGCAGGCGGTGATGGACCTGGGGGCCACGATCTGCACCCCGCGCAGCCCGAAATGTCTGCTTTGCCCCTGGTCGGAAGTGTGCACCGGACGCGATATCGCCGCGGAACTACCGCGGCGCGCGCCGAAGAAGGTGCGGCCCTTGCGGCGCGGCGTGGCCTTCTGGCTGCGGCGTGACGACGGGGCGGTACTGTTGCGGCGCCGGCCTGAAGAAGGTCTGCTCGGTGGGATGATCGAAGTGCCGTCGACGGAGTGGCGCGAGGGGCCGCTGATCGACCGCGCCGAGGCAGAGGGAATGTCTCCGATTCCGGGCCGTGACTGGAAGAGGATGCCGGGGTTCGTGGCGCACGGTGTTACACATTTTCGGCTCGAGCTCGCCGGCCTGAGCGCGCG
>JAPPPC010000496.1 GCA_028817685.1 Rhodospirillaceae bacterium | reverse complement strand
AAATCCTCCCTTATGAAAACACCTCAGGGTGTCCCAGGGGCGCTGATGTCAGACAGGCGAAAGACAAGCTGGCACTCGCTTGGCCCGAGGAACGGAAACGACCAAACCGAATTTTCAACGTCCGCCGCTATACCCGCTACCGGGTCACGTTGCTGAAGTTCGACTTCCGCATCGGCGACAAAGAATATGCGCTGCTAGAAGACGATCTATCGGAAGACAAGCCGCAATATTCTCTGCAACTGCGAATTCGGGAGGCGGAGACGGAAAAAGAAATCGCCCTGCACGAATTGACCCCTGTCACCGACCGGTTGTCGATCATGGAGTTTGAGCGTTATATCGAGGCCAAGCCGTACAACGAATGAATTCACACGCGGGAGCGAGCCCATGTTCGCCAAGAAAAGCCTGAGTTACGAGCCGATTCCCCTGCCCGACCGGCACAGCATGACCGACGCGGAAATGGCGGCGGCGGCGAAAGATTTCTTCGACACCATGTGCCGGCGGCATAGCGTCCGCGACTTCACCGACCGGCCGGTGCCGCAGACGATCATCGAGGATTGCGTGCGTGCCGCCGGCCGCGCGCCCAGCGGCGCCAACCATCAGCCCTGGCATTTCGTCGCCATCGGTGACCCGGAGAAGAAACACCTGATCCGGCTTGCCGCCGAGGAAGAGGAAAAAAAGTTCTACGATGGCGGTGCCGGTGACGAATGGCTACGAGCCCTGGAACCGATCGGGACCGGCGTTGACAAACCGCATCTCGATATCGCGCCCTGGCTGATCGTGATCTTCGCTCAGCGCTTCGGCGAATTCGATGACGGCACCACTTTCAAGAACTACTACGTGCCGGAAAGCGTCGGCATCGCCACCGGGTTCCTGCTCGCTGCCTTGCACCATGCCGGACTCGTCACCTTGACCCACACGCCGAATCCGATGCGCTTCCTAAACGGCATGCTGGACCGGCCGGCGTCGGAAAAACCTGTCATGATCGTCGTGGTGGGCCACCCGTCCGAAGACGCGACCGTCCCCGCCGTGGCGAAGCGGAAAAAATCGCTAGATGAGATCCTGACCGTGTACGGAAACTGATCACCCTCTTACCCACTCATCAAACGCCGCAATTGAATCAAGCGTTCCAGCCGTTTCTCAAAAAAGCCGTCTTCCTTCCAGAGGGCAATACCAGGTTGGTCCGTCGTCGGACAGTCCCGCAGCGGACCGAGATCGTGGCACAGCGGCAAACCGATCCCGGAATGGCTGAGCAGAATATCGTCCGCCGGCCCAAGATCACGCGGATCATCGATACCGAGCGCGGCCAGCAGTTCGAAAAAGCGCCGGACATGTCCTGCGGTGAAGGCATAGGCGCGATTTATGATGCGAACCGGCCCGGAATGATTGTGGATACCCCCTTCGAGCAGAACGGATTCGCGGCCTTGGGGATCGCGCCTGAAGGTCACGTTGGCGCCCCACAATCCATGCGGCACCGCGGGGGTTTCCAGGAGACGTGCCGCCAAACCGTCGATCTGCACCGCGGTCAAAAAGAGAGCGTCATCGATGCAGATGAAGTTTTCAGCCGGCTCTTCCCGCGCCAGGCAAAAACGCTTCACCGCCGGCCATCGCTCTTGTTGTTGCAATACGGTCAGCCGATCCGCCGTCAACGTAACGTGGTCGCTAATGTCGATCGCGGGATTGTTGTTGGACAACACGATGCGCGCGCAGGATCGCGCCTGCAGGATCGCCTCGAGGATCGGCTGGATATTCTGCGGCCGCGCGTAGCTGAGGATGATGAACGTTGCGGCGCCATCCAGTGTGCGGTCAGTCAATGCCTTCGACGATTTGCGCCTGCCCCGTCGATGCGCCCAAACGAATTCCGATGATTTCCTGATATTCCGGCGAGTTGTACCAGGTCTTGGCCTGCGCGACGCTGTCGAATTCCAACAACACCGTGCGCGGCGGCAATTCGTCCCCTTCCAGGGTTTCCATCGCACCGCCACGGATCAGATATCGACCGCCATACTGCGCGATCGTCGCCGGAACTTTTTCCCGGTATTTCTCGAACTGCGCCGGATCCGTCACGTCCAGATGCACCACCAAATAGCCCTTGGCCATTCGCCCTCTCCCCTGCTGATTGTGTCGGGCGGCATGATGCCACAGTTCTCATGCCGCCCCAATCGCCGGGGGAGATAATTCATGCAGATGCCTTTGCCCGGCGCAGCACGCTGGTGTTGGCGAACTCCGCCGCGACTTCCATGAGGGATGTCGTACCGCCGGCCTCTTCCGCCGCTTCGAAATGTTGGGCGGCCTCGTCAGAGCAGAACGTAACGTGCGCCGGCTGTCCATTCTTGGTGACGATGAAGACTTTCATGCGATTTACCCCTTTGTCAGTTGATTGTTTAATCATTCAACGCCCCGACCATAGGCGCCGCACGTTTCTGGCCGATGTCCCGAGCGGCAAAAAATGTTTCAATTGTTGCAACGAACTTTTTGAAGGAGATCCTGATGCCGATGGCAGCGGTCGACGGCGGCGACATCCATTACAGCGAGCGGGGTAGCGGCGCGCCTGTTGTCATGCTGCTGCCGCAGAGCGGCGGCCCCGTCGGTGTCGAACCCTTCCTCGACGCGTTGTCGCGGTCCTATCGCGTGATCACCTACGATCAACGCGGCACCGGCCGAAGCGCACCGGTCTCCGCATCGGACGGCATGTCGATGGTGGGACGAGCAGCGGAGGTCGTGGGATTGCTGGACGCGCTGGGGATCGACCGCGCCCACCTCTGCGGCCACTCGACCGGCTGCGGCATCGGCATCGCCACGGCGGCCACCGCACCCGGCTGGGTCGATCGGTTGGTTCTGGTCAACCCGTGGAGCCATGGCGATCGTCACCTGATCACCATGCAGCGTTTGCGCGTCGCCGCGGCCAGGGCGCTCGAGCCATACCGCTACGCCTGGTTCAACGCCAGCCTATTGTTTCCGCCGGAGCACCGGCGCGAGCACGCGGCGGCGTTCGAGCGGCTGGCCCTAGAGGCGGCGGCACAGGATGCGGACCAGATCGAGGCCCGGCTGGAGGCGATCCTCGCATTCGACGCACGGCCCCTCGCCCCCAACCTTGCCGGCCCCGCCTTGGTTGCGACGGCGGCGGACGACCAGCTGATGCCGGCCTGGTTCGGTACGGAACTGGCGGGCTTGATCACGGACGCGTCGCATCTCGCCCTCGACGGCGGCGGCCACATGCTGCCGGAGACGCGCGGCCAGGAACTCGCGGCGGCGATCAGCAACTTCCTCGCCGCTTGAACAGCCGTCCATCGATCGCGGCGAGGCCCAGCCCAATGACCGCCATGCCGGCCAGATGCAGCATTTCCAGGCTTTCACCCAAGATCGTCACGCCAAGCCAGATCGCGGAGACCGGGACTAGAAATGTGACCAGAAGCAGGTTCGTCGCGCCCGCCGAGGACAAGATCTGGAAGTAGAGGATATAGGCGAGCGCCGTCGACAACAGCGCCAAACCGGCGACGCTGGCCCATACCCAGGGGCCCGGCATCGGCAGCGAAAATGGCTGCTCCACGATCAGCGCGATCGGCGCGAGGAACAGGGCCGAGGCCGCCACCTGCCCCGCCGCCGTGACGATTGGATCGATTCCCATGACACGGAACCGACGGCCATAGACCCCGGCGAAGGCATAGGAGACCGTCGCGCCGACGACCGCGAGCTGCGCCAGCACCGCGCCGCCAAGCCCTTCCAGCGCCTCGGGTCCAATCATCACGATGACGCCGGTCAGCCCGATGACAACGCCCGCAAGCTTAAGCGGCGTCGCCCGCTCGTCCGGTAACAGCGCGCCCGCCACGAGTACCGTGAAGAGCGGCGTCGCCGCATTCAGGATCGAGGCCAAGCCGGAGGCGATTTGCGTCTGCCCCCAGACGATCAGTGCGAACGGCACCACATTGTTGAGCAACCCCATCCCGAGGAATGCCAGCCAGACGCGCCAGCCGCGTGGCATCGCGTGACCCAACAGCGGCACCAGCGCCCACAATGCCAGTGCCGCCAGCCCGACCCGCAAGCTGACCAGCGTCAGTGGCGGGATCGCGTGTACCGCCACACCGACGAAGAAGAACGACCCGCCCCACAAAACGGATAGCGTCAGAAGCCGCACCCAGTCGCGTACGCCCATGTTTGTGTCGATATCCGGCAAAACGAGTCCCTCCCAGGTTGGATGAACATCGCTTTATCACGCCGGCGCATCGGCCTCATTCCGATTCTTGCGGTCGTCCGTCCACCGACGATTGTCCCCCGGCGCAAACCGCTATCGTCCGTGGCGTCGCCCGAATGGGGGATTTGCAGTTACCAGCAACCCTGTAGCTAGGCCCCTGAAATCAAACAAAGACAGACATCCAAACGGGGTTAAGAACATGAACAATTCAGCGGCCTGGTCGATCCTTATCGGCGTGATCATCGGATTTATCGGCACCTGGTCGATCGTCGCCCAATTGTTTATCGGGTGATCTATCCACATGCCTTGACCGCCGCAAACCGCAGCGTCCTTGATGTTCCATGGTTAACCGAAAGAGTTCCAGATGGGGACCGCCGACATTCCGCGGGTGGTACTATTCGGAGTAGACCAGGATCTGCGACACGTCGGTACCGTTCTCCGACAGCGGCAGCATCACCGAGTCCTCATTGATAGGAATTCCATCTTCCGACAGGAAAGACAGTTTTTCGTAGATTGCGGTACGCTGCAAACGAACCGACCCGTATGAGTGCAGCGCATCGTTTTTTGATTTGGCGAAATAGCCCTCCTCCACGAATTGGCCCGTCGGATCGAACTTCCTGTTCGCGACCTCGCGGGGGCCGACGACCCGGTAGCGATAGATGCCGAGCCCCCGCGCGGAAACCCCTTCCACATCGATCAAAAGTAGACCCGGCAAATGCTCAGGCATGTCCACCGGGTCGATATCGGCACGCCGCGGCATCGGCCGCCCCGCGCAGCGCTCCACCCAATAGTCATAGAGCGCGATAACCCGCCGCTTGCAGCCTAGTGGGAAATCGTCACGCGACCCCAGCGGATTGAGAAGCGTCGGTTCGGCACCTTTTCCCTTCTCCTCGCCCATTCCGAGACACTCCCTGCCCGGATTTTCCCGGCCAAACAAGTTGTAGCGGTAGGTATTTCTACGATCTATTAACCATACACGATTTTCGTTTTTCACCATCCGACAGAGCTGAATTCGGGTGGAGAACGAATTGTTGCGCATTACCATCCTCCTCGCCGGCATTGCGATATGTTTCGCGGGGCCCGCCTCATCGCAAAGCGACGGCATCGTGGAGAAATTCTTCGGGTCCTATGACGGCAAGGGGACCTGGGGTACGGGCACACCACCTGGTGCCATGAGCGTGGTGATCAAACCGCATGGCAACGGCTTCAACATCACCTGGGA
>JAPPPC010000277.1 GCA_028817685.1 Rhodospirillaceae bacterium | reverse complement strand
TCCCGGTCCATCACGCCCAAATCAGCGCCTCACAGCGGCGCCAGATAGTTCTTGTTGATGATCAGCAGGTCCGCCCGCGGTATGACAGGCCCGCCCTTGCGCGGGATCTTGTCGCCGGCGGAAACGTCGATGACGTAGAGCGTGATATCCGCCAGTTCCGGCGAGAAGGTCGCCGCCAAATTGTCGCCGCCGGACTCGATGAACACCAGTTCCAGCGCCGGGAAGCGCAGATTCATGTCGTCGATCGCGGCCAGGTTCATCGACGCGTCCTCGCGGATCGCGGTGTGCGGGCAGCCGCCCGTTTCCACGCCCATGATGCGGTCCGGCGTCAGTGCGCCGCTGCGGGTCAGGAATTCCGCATCCTCGCGCGTGTAGATGTCGTTGGTGATGGCCGCGACCTCGTACCGGTCGCGCATCGTCTTGCACAAAGCGTCGGTCAGGGCGGTCTTGCCCGACCCGACAGGACCGCCGATGCCGACGCGAAGCGGGCCGTTGCTGCTCTCACTCATGATCTGAACAACCTCGTATGTTGCGTTTCATGTTGGACGGATACCCAGTCGGCGACGGGGGTCGCCGCGCCGAGCGTTTCCAGGGATTGCGCTTGCGCCGCGATGGCGGTCTCGGCCAGCACCGGCTCGAGTGCCGCCGTGACCCGCTGGCCGTCGGTCTGGCCCAGCGGCACCGCGCGGACCGCGGCGGATATCAGATTGGCGGCCACCGCGTGCAGGAAGGCGGTCAGTGCCGTCTCCAAGGCCAGACCGTGGATCCGGCAGACCGCGCCCACGGCGACCGCATAGGCCGGCTTGCGCTCTTTCTCGGCGGCCAGCGCGACCAAACGGTCGATCTCGTCATGCGGCCAGGCGGTTTTGACCGTCTTCAGAAAGGCCTCGCCCTGCGAGGCGCTTTCCAGCAACAGTTCCGGCGTCGGCCGCATCGCATCCGCCCAGTCGAGACAGTCCGCGAGCGCGTCTTCATCCGGTGCGGCGCGATGAGCAAGGCAGAAAAATGCGCTGTCGATCGCGCCGGAGCCGAAGCGGAACAGGCCATCGAGCCAATCCTGCAGGGATGCCGCATCGCGCACGAGACCGGCCTCGACCGCGTATTCCAGTCCCGAAGAATAGGTGTAGGCGCCCACGGGAAACGCCGGGGATAGCCAGGCTGACAGCCGGTATATGTCGCGCGCCGCGTCAGTCATGCGCGTGGTCATGGTCGTGATGATGGTGGTGGCCGCCGCCTTCATAGGCGCCCCCTTCCGGAGTGAAGGGCGCCTGCTGGCGTTGCGTCGTGCCGCCGAGACCCTGCACCATCGCCTCGATGACATGGTCGTAGCGAAACCGGATGCCGCCATCGTCGAGGATCTGGACCGGCAGGTGTCGGTTGCCGAGATGCCAGGCGAGGCGCGCCGTCTCCCGTGCAGTCGCGCCATACACGTCGACCACATCCTCCGGCGCCGCGGCCACGCGGACCCAGCTGTCATCCTCGAGCCGCAGCCCGTCGCCATCGCGCAGCAAGGTGGCCTTTTCAAGATCGAGCAGAATCGCCTCGCCGCCATCGGTGGTGAGCCGCATGCGCCGGCGGTGCCGGTCGTCATAGGTCAGCGTCACCGATGCGGCGGCGTTCTCGGCCGGCCAAGCGCCTGAACTTTCGCTATGTATCGCCCTCTGCATCTCAGAACAGGAAGTAGCGTTGCGCCATGGGGAGCTCCGTCGCCGGCTCACAGGTCAGCAGCTCGCCGTCGGCGCGCACTTCGTAGGTTTCCGGGTCCACGGACATGTCTGGCATGGCGTTGTTGAGGATCATATCCGCTTTGCCGATCTGGCGGATGTCTTTGACCGGCAGGACCAGGCTCTCCAGCCCGAGCTGATCCGCGACGCCGGCCTCGGCCGCCGCTTGCGAAACGAAGGTGACCCGGCTCTGCTGCAGCGACCGGCCGAGCGCGCCGAACATAGGCCGGTAATGCACCGGCTGTGGCGTCGGGATCGACGCGTTGGGGTCGCCCATGGCCGCGGCGGCGATGGTGCCGCATTTCAGCACCAGGTCCGGCTTGACGCCGAAGAACATCGGTTTCCAAAGCACCAGGTCCGCCAGCTTGCCGACCTCGATCGAGCCGACATAGTCGGCGACGCCGTGTGCGAGGGCCGGGTTGATGGTGTATTTGGCGATGTAGCGCTTGGCGCGGAAATTGTCGTTCTCGCCGGTTTCCTCCGGCAGACGGCCGCGCTGCTTGCGCATCTTGTCGGCGGTCTGCCAGGTGCGGATGACGACCTCGCCGACCCGGCCCATGGCCTGACTGTCGGACGCGATCATGCTGAAGGCGCCGATGTCATGCAGGATGTCTTCCGCCGCGATCGTCTCGCGCCGGATGCGGCTTTCCGCGAAGGCGACGTCTTCCGGGATGTTGGGGTCGAGATGGTGGCAGACCATCAGCATGTCGAGATGCTCGTCGACGGTGTTGACGGTGAAGGGCCGTGTCGGGTTGGTCGAAGAGGGCAGCACGTTCGCCTCGCCGCACACCTTGATGATGTCCGGCGCATGGCCACCGCCCGCCCCTTCGGTGTGGAAGGCGTGAATATTGCGGCCCTTGAAGGCGGCGATGGTGTTCTCGACGAAACCGGACTCGTTCAAGGTGTCGGTGTGAATCGTCGCCGCGATATCCGTATCGTCGCAGACCGACAGGCAGGTATCGATCGCGGCCGGAGTCGTGCCCCAATCCTCATGCAGTTTCAGCCCGCAGGCGCCGCCGCGCACCTGTTCGAGCAGCGGTTCAGGCGTGGCGGCGTTGCCCTTACCGTGAAAGCCGAGGTTCATCGGCAGCCCTTCCGCGGCCTGCAACATGCGGCCGATATGCCAGGGTCCCGGCGTGCAGGTCGTCGCGTTGGTCCCTTCCGCCGGACCGGTGCCGCCGCCCATCATGGTCGTGACGCCGCTCATCAGCGCATCGTCGATCTGCTGCGGGGAGATGAAGTGGATATGCACGTCGAGCCCGCCGGCGGTCACGATGCGGCCCTCGCCGGCGATCGCTTCCGTGCCCGGCCCGATGACGATATCGACATCGGGCTGCACGTCCGGATTGCCGGCCTTGCCGATCGCCGCGATCTTGCCGTCCTTGAGGCCGATATCCGCCTTGATGATTCCCCAATAGTCGAGGATCAGCGCGTTGGTGATAACCGTGTCCACGGCGTCTTCGCTGCGGCTGCGCTGCGACTGGCCCATGCCGTCGCGAATGACCTTGCCGCCGCCGAACTTCACCTCTTCGCCATAGGTCGTCCGGTCCTCCTCAACCTCGATGAACAGGTCGGTGTCGGCCAGGCGGACCTTGTCGCCCACGGTCGGGCCGAACATCGTGGCGTAGGCGCCGCGCTCGATTTCGAAAGCCATTCGCTATTCCTCCAGCGCGCCGTTGACGAGGCCGTTGAAGCCGAACACTTTCCGGTCCCCGGCCAGTTTCACCAATGTGACTTCGCGAGCCTGGCCCGGTTCAAACCGCACCGCGGTACCGGCCGGAATGTCGAGCCTATAGCCCTTGGCGGCATCGCGGTCGAAATTCAGCGCGGTATTGGTTTCGTGGAAATGATAATGCGAGCCGACCTGCACTGGCCGGTCGCCTGTATTGGATACGGTCAGGGTCAAGGTCTCGCGCCCTTCGTTGAGGGTCAGCGTCCCTTCCTTGCAAATGACTTCACCTGGAATCATCGGGCGTCTCCTCAGCGGATCGGTTCGTGCACGGTGACGAGCTTTGTGCCGTCCGGGAAGGTCGCCTCGACCTGGATCTCATGCAGCATCTCGGCGATGCCCGGCATCACCTGATCGCGCCCGATCACGCCGGCGCCGTCGCGCATCAGCTCGGCGACCGTCCGGCCGTCGCGCGCACCCTCCACCACATAGTCGGAGATCAGGGCGATCGCTTCCGGATAGTTCAGCTTCACGCCGCGCTCCAATCGCTTGCGCGCCACCATGGCGGCCATGGCGACGAGCAGCTTGTCCTTTTCCCTCGGTGTGAGATTCACGTTTTCCTCCCCGATCCCTATACGTACCAGAGCCGCGGCAGGCTGGCCGGGAGACCGCCCGCAGCGCGGCGTATGTCTTTCCAAAATCGCTCGAACGCTCCTCGCAATGCGAGAGGGTCCGCGCTGAGCCAACGTGCCACAAGAATTTCGTGAAGGCAGGTCGCGCCGGCTCTCACCGTAGCGCAGTCCCCGGTCAGTTCCTTCGCGCGTTCAAGATGCTCTGGCGCGTCCGGCCCGATATACAGCGCCGTCGCGTAAGCCCGGGCGCCGCCGAAACCGACCGGCGCGTCCAACTTTTCGGTGATTTCGCCATCGACCTTCAGCGCGTCCGCCCAGACAAGACGCCCGCCGCGCCGCACCGCCCAACCGTCTCGTACGGAACCGCGCCGCATGACCTCGCCGCGCGCCAGCCGGCCGAAGACGACACATTCGCCCGCCATGATCCGCGCCGTCGGATCGGCCGCGATCCGGGTGCGGCGGGACAGCCGGGCGCCGTCGAACAGGATGGTTTCCTGCGGCAGCCATTCCAGCCAGCTGTCGGGTCCCGCCTGCAAGTCGATATCGACGACGCTGTCCGCCCCGGTCGAGCGGTAGACTTTCTCCGCCGCCTGGCCGACCGCAACAGCCTTCGCGTCCGCCCCCAGCGTGACCGACATATCGAGCCGGTCGCCACCGACGAGGCCGCCAGAGATCGTCGTCACCGCCGCCAGCGGGGGCTCACCGGATTCGCTGCGGGGAAACAGCACGCGCAACGGGCTCGCCTGATCCAAACCGGCCAGCCGTGTCGCGCCGTCTTTGACGGCGAAGCGGACATGCGCATGACCCGTCATGCGCGGCAATCCACCGGCCGATGGAGGTGCTTCAGACGGTGAGGTATCGACGTACATCGCTTTCGACCATCTCTTCGCGCGTCCCCGAAAGTACGATCTCGCCGCGCTCCATGACAGCGAAAGCATCGGCCAGATCGCGGGCGAACTCGAAATATTGTTCGACCAGCAGTATGGCCATATCCCCGCGGTCGCGCAGCAATCCGATGACCCGTTCGATGTCCTTGATGATCGAAGGCTGAATGCCTTCGGTGGGTTCGTCGAGGATGAGCAGTTTCGGCCGCGTGACCAGCGCCCGCGCGATGGCCAGCTGCTGCTGCTGCCCGCCGGACAGGTCGCCGCCGCGGCGGTCGAGCATTTCGTACAGCACCGGGAACAGTTCGAAGATCTCGCCAGGGATGTTGCGCTCGGCACGCGGCAGGGGGGCGTAGCCGGTCTTGAGGTTCTCCAAGACGGTCAGCAGCGGAAAGATCTCCCGCCCTTGCGGTACCGAGGCGATACCCTTCCGTGTCCGCGCGTGAGGCTGAAGCTTCGAACTCTCTTCGTCCTCACACAGGATTTCGCACTTGGAGATGGT
>JAPPPC010000782.1:3208-5429 GCA_028817685.1 Rhodospirillaceae bacterium | reverse complement strand
TGGCGGACCACGCGGGCGGCGGCGGCCGCGGCAACACCGCCGGGCTATTGCAGGAGGTGCATGACGCCGGCGCAAAGGGGGCGATCCTGGGGGTCTTCAATGACGCGCCGCTGGCGGCCGAAGCCCATGCGCTGGGTGTCGGAGCGACGTTCGAGGCCCACTTCAACCGTGAAGAGACGGACCAATATTCCCAACCGTTCGCCGCCGAAGCGACAATCCTCTCCCTATCGGACGGCAAGATCGTCGGCCGCGATCCCGGATCGCGCAAAGGCATGGCGATCGATCTGGGACCGACCGCCGCCCTGCAGGTCGGCACGGTCACGGTGATCGTCATTTCGATCCGCCAGCAATGTATCGACCCGGGCTATTTCGAGAATTTCGGCGTCAGCGTGGCGGATGCCCGGACGGTCGTCGTCAAGTCGCGCGGCCATTTCCGGGCCGGCTTTCTGCCACTCTTCCCGCCCGACCGGGTGATCGAGTGCGACGCGCCGGGCCTGACATCTCCGAACCTGGAGAATTTTGAATGGACCGGGTTCCAGCGGCCGATCTTCCCGCTCGACCAGGAAACGGAATGGACACCGCCGGACTGGTAGGATGCTGGAATGCGAATTACTTCGAAAGTTATGACCCGAACCACAACTTGTCGCCCCGGACTTCGATCCGGGGCCCAGATTCTTTGCAATGCCGACCGTGTCCCGGGATCCCGGCTCTGCGGCGCAAAGCGCCTTGGCCGGGATGACACCAGTATGTTTTCAAATTTCACGTTTACAGAGGTCACCCCATGAAACTCACACTGAATGCAGCGCAGGTCTTGCCCGACGATTCCGCCGAAGCGACGCTGGTCGGGCGGGTTTGGCGGCCCGAGCTGGCGGGCCCGTCCATCGTCGTGTTGCGCGACGGAAATCTGATCGACATCACCGGCTCCGAGCCGACGATGACCGATTTGATCAACGCCTACGCGCCCGCAGCGACGGCGCACGATGCGAACGGTGAATATCTCGGCCCAGCGGCAGCGATCATCGAAAACAGCGGCCCCGACACGCACGATCCCGCCCTGCCCCGGCTGCTGGCGCCGGTCGATTTGTCCGCGCTGAAGGCGGCGGGCGTCACCTTCGTCGATAGCATGCTGGAACGGGTGATTGAGGAGCGCGCCGAGGGTGACCCGCAAGAAGCCGAGTCGATCCGGCGCGTGATCAAGGGCGCCATCGGCGACGATCTCGCCGCCATCGTGCCGGGCTCGCCCGAAGCCGCGCGGCTGAAAGAGGCGCTGATCGAACGCGAACTGTGGTCGCAATATTTTGTTTTTTTTTTTTGTGCGTACTCCGAGATCTTCACCAAGGCGCAACCGCTGTCGTCGGTCGGCACCGGGGCGGAGATCGGCCTGCACCCGAAATCGACCTGGAACAATCCGGAGCCTGAAGTCGTCCTGATCCTGAACGCCGCCGGCGCCATCGTCGGCGCCAGTCTGGGCAACGACGTCAATCTACGCGACTTCGAGGGCCGCAGCGCTTTGCTGCTGTGCAAGGCGAAGGACAACAACGCGTCCTGTGCCATCGGCCCCTTCATCCGCCTGCTCGACGACGGGTTTGGGCTGGACGATGTGCGCAAAGCGGAAATCTCGCTGACGGTCGCGGGCGATGACGGGTTCGTCCTGGACGGCACCAGCGAGATGACGCGGATCAGCCGCGACATCGAAGAACTGGCCGGCCAGACCGTCAACCGGAACCATCAATATCCCGATGGTGCAGCGCTGTTCACCGGCACCGCCTTCGCCCCCACCAAGGATCGCGACACCCCGGACGAAGGCTTCACCCACAAGCCGGGCGACCTGGTGACGATCGCCAGCCCTCAGCTCGGAGCCCTCGTGAACCGGGTGAGCACCAGCGACAAGGCCCCTCCCTGGGACTTCGGCGTCGCCGCGCTGATGCGCAATCTGGCATCGCGGGGCGTGCTTTAGCTTGGGCACAATCCCTTCATCTTTGGACAACGAAAGACAAACAGCTATGAAAACCATTCTCATGACCGGCGCGGCCGGCGGTATCGGGACCTTTTTACGGGCCGAACTGAAGGGAACCTACACGCTGCGCCTCACAGACCGGGCGCCGATCACCAACCTCGGCGACGGCGAGAGTTTCACACAGGCGGACATCACGGATTTCGACGCGATGCGCGACCTGGCGCAAGGCGTCGACGGCATTCTGCATTTCGGTGGCTGCGCCGG
>JAPPPC010000782.1:0-3198 GCA_028817685.1 Rhodospirillaceae bacterium | reverse complement strand
GCGCAACATCTATGAGGCCGCCCTGCAGGCCGGCGTGAAGCGGATCGTCTGGGCGAGCTCCAACCACGCGGTCGGCTTCTACCGCCGCGACGAGATCATCGACCACACGGTCTACCCCAAGCCGGACAGCCGCTACGGTGTCTCCAAGGTGTTCGGCGAGGCGATGGGGAGCCTCTACGCCGAGAAGTACGGGCTCGAGGTGGTCAATCTGCGCATCGGCAACGTCGCGACCGAGCCCGTCGACAAGCGCCGCCTGTCGATCTGGACCAGCCCGCGCGACCTGGCGCAGCTTTGCGGTATCGCGCTGAATCATCCGGACATCAAGTTCGAGATCTTCTACGGCACCTCGGACAATGCGCGCAGCTGGTACGACAATTCGAACGCGGCGAGTTTCGGCTACAAGCCGCAGGACCACAGCGAGGACTATGCCGAGGCGGTCCTCGCCAAGGAACCGCCCGCCGCCGCCGACGACCCGGACGAGATTTACCAAGGCGGCGCCTTCGTCTCCACCGAACAGGGCGGCGGCCGCCCGCGGTCGGAGGTGGTTTAACGATTTAATCCGTCGTCCTCGGGCTCGACCCGAGGACCCAGGCATATTCCGCGAGAGGTCAGTTTTAAGACCGCCGTTCGGCACCAACCTGGATTCGCGGGTCAAGCCCGAGAATGACAATGTAGCGTGTTGGGTTTTGGGGCCAGATCTGACGCTAATCGAAGAGCGCCAGGTCGATCGCGTCGCCCATCGCGCAGTAGCCGAGGTCGCTGGGGTGCAGGCCGTCGCTGCAATCGTATTCCGCCCGCATGATCAGTGGATTGTCCGGGTCGCGCAGGGCGGCGTCGAAATCGGCGACGCCGTCCAGCAGGTCAGATTCCCGGATCCAGGCGTTGAAGGCGGCGCGGTGCTTTTCCCGTTCGGGGTTCCAGGCGTTTGCCATGAAGGTCTCGTTGCCGAACGGGGTCAGGGTCGCGGCGATCAACTTGATCCCGCGCGTATGCGACCACAGCGCCATCTGTTTAAGGCCTGCGATCATGCGAGTGGCGTCGCCCTCCTGCTCCGGCAGGCCGGGCCGGTTGCGCAGATCGTTGGTGCCCAGCATGACCACCGCGTGGGTCACGCCGGGCTGCGCCAGCACGTCCCGGTCGAAGCGTCTAAGCCCACTGTCGCCGCGCAGATCGTAGAGGATGCGGTTGCCGCCCAGCCCCTGGTTCATCACGCCGAACGGTTGTCCGCCGTCCCGCGCGACCAAGCGGCGGGCGAGCTGGTCGGGCCAGCGGCTGAACGTGTCGTGCGTCGAGATGTTTGCGTCCGTCAACGAGTCGCCCAGCGTGACGATACCGCCCGCCTCCGCCGTTGCCTGGACGTCGACCCCGCTGACGAAGAACCACTCATCGGTGAGCTTTCCGACCGGCATGACGTATTCCGCCGAGAAATCGCCGGGCGGCGAGATGTAGTTGGTCTGCCGCGCGTAGCGTCCGGTGATCTGAAAGTCGGTCGGGATGTCCTGCGGCAGATAAACCGACACGACCAGATCAGCCAGCGGCGACACGTCAAGCGCCACCGGATCGCTCACCAGATAGGCGCCGGCGGCGATCACCGCTGTCTCCGCCCCGCCGAACGTAAGAATACGCAACGTTCCCGGAACGGCCGCCGGCCCCTCTGACCGGAGGCCCACCGTCGCGGCGCCGATCATCAGATTGCCCGCGCCATAGGCGTTCGATATACGCACCCGTACCGTGTCACCGCCGAGGCTGATCCTCGGCGTCATGCGCAGCGTGTGGTTGCTCAGCGCCTGCCCCGCGACGCTCGGCGCCGGCGCAGTGGCCCAGGTCCCGACCCAGTGCATGGCGCGGGCGCCTTAGGCCGGCGCGAAAACGTCGTCCTTGGTCTCTCCTTGCGGCCGTTGAACTTCGACCGGCCCGGTGAAGGCGCTGTCGCGCTGCAGGATCGGCATGCAACGGTCGGCGAACAGGCGCATGTTGAGCTCGCCTTCCTCATGCGGCATGCCGCCATAGGAGAAGTCGCAGACAATGTGGTCCGTGCCCGTCAGGTTGCGCAGCTCGCGGACCTGCTCGATGCAGTCCTCCGGCGTGCCGACGATCTGAATCTTGACATAGAACTCCGTCATTTTCTGACGCGCTTTCTCGTCCTTCAGCTTGGAGTAGGTCTTCGCCATTTTGCCGTATGATTCGTAGCCCTTCACGTTGGCCAGATGACCGTCGGAGAAGTTGTAGTGATTGTCGATCGAATCCCACTTGGCGCCGAGATATTCCATCGCACGATCCTGCGCCTCATCGCGCGTTTCGGCGACCGAGACGTTGGTCAAAATCACCGGTGGCCGCGGCGTGTGGCCGACACTGAGCGAGATTTCCTGGTAGCTCTGGATGTCTGCGGCCGCCTTGGCCCACTCGTTCTGCATGATGACCATCATGCCGAAGCCGAGTTTCGCCATGATCTCGGCGGATTCCGGGCTGACTGACGAAGCGTAGAAACGGCGTTCCGGATGCGACATGGGCCGCGGGCGGATCGACATCTTCGGGATCTTGTAGAACTCGCCGTCCCAATCGAAAACCTCTTCCTTGAGCGCCTTGGTGACCAGCTGCGCCGCCTCGGCGAAGCGCGGCCGCGCCTCCTCCATGGGAATGCGGAAGCCCTCATATTCCGTCGTCGCGGCCCCGCGACCGAAGCCGAACATGCAGCGCCCGCCGCACAACAGGTCGAGATAGGCGATCTGCTCCGCAACCCGGATCGGATCGTGCCAAGGCAGCACGATGACGCAGGTGCCAAGCGTGATTTTCGACGTCTTCGCGGCGTAATAACTCAGCAGCTGAAGCGGATGCGGCGACATGGAATAGCCGGTGAAGTGATGCTCCAAGCCGAACAGCGAGTCGAAGCCGAGCGGCTCCGCCAGATCGCCGAGCGCCAGATGCTCCGCCAGGACCGCCGCGTCGGAACGGCCGGGTTGCGCCAAAACACTTAAGTCGGTGCCAATTTTCATGATCGTATCCGTTGCTGCTAAAAGACACTTTCGCGGAGTCTACGCCGTGGCGTCTCGCGATCCAAGATCGCCCGTATTTGGTGCACGAGCACGGCGCCTTATATGCTATCCGGCCCGATACCAACGAAGGACAGTCCACCCGTGATCAATGTCTGCTATTTCGAACGATTGCTGAATGTCGACCTGTTCGAACAGGTCCTGACCG
>JAPPPC010000481.1:2951-5432 GCA_028817685.1 Rhodospirillaceae bacterium | reverse complement strand
TGTAGACGGTGTATCGCCCGCTCAACGGATCGAAGGAGGCGACGCAGCCGCGCGGTTCGGTCGCGCCGACCACGATGCGGTTGTTGACCAGGTCGATTTCTGTGACGTGGCTGGCCGCAGCGAATGCAGCGTCTGTCGCCGCGCTGTCACCGGTTTCCCAATCAAGCGCGATGTTGCTGCCGGTGCCGTCCCAAATGACGGGTGCGTCGGCATCCAGGGCGCCGTCGGTTCGGGTGACCGACGGTAATTCTTCATAGTCGATGTCGAGCAGTTCTGCCGCGTCGGCCGCCTGTGCTGCGGTCTCTGCGATAATCACAGCGACCGTCTCGCCGGCATAGCGGGCGACATCGGTTGCCATTGCCTTGCGCGGCGGGACGAAAAGCGGTTTGCCGTCGCGGTTTTCGACGGGGGCCGACCCTACAATGTCACCGACACCGTCCGCGTCCATGTCTGCCCCGCTGAAGACGGCGACGACACCCGGCGCGGCAAGGGCCTCCGCGCTGTCGATACCATTGATCCGTGCGTGGGCGTAGGGGGACCGGACGAAATGCGCGTGTGCCTGGCCGGCCATGTCGATGTCGTCGATGAACCGGCCGCCGCCGGTGAGCAGCGCTTCGTCCTCTATACGGGGGACGGATACGCCAATGCCATTGGAAACAGGCGCGGTGTCGGGCACGGGAAACTCCTGATGAAGCGGTGGTCAAACGGATGTGATCTTTATGGGACCGTATCAGACTCGACCGCCAACACAAGCCCAGTTACGGTGCGGCGAATTACACCGAATAGGAGAATAGACATGGCGCAAACGCTCCGACAGATGGCGGGCGCAGACCCGAACCCGCATAAACTTGCGAACAGCGCCGTGCTGATGATTGACGCGCAGCTTGAATATGTATCGGGCCGCATGCCGTGCGACGGTGTCGAGGCGGCACTGGAACAGGGCGGCAAGCTGATCGCCAAGGCGCGGACGGCAGGACGGCCGGTCATTCATATTCAGCATAAGGGGGCGTCGGGCGGCGTGTTCGACCCGGACACCGACAACTTCCTGATCGCACCGCAGGTCGCGCCGGCCGGAGACGAACCGGTTATCAATAAGGGCCTGCCGAACGCGTTTGCCGGTACCAATCTGGAAGAGGTGTTTCGCGGTTTGGGATGCGATTCGCTGATCATCGCCGGTTTCATGACGCATATGTGCGTCAGCACGACAGCGCGAGCCGCGCTTGACCTGGGTATCCCCTGTTCCGTGGTCGCGGATGCCTGCGCAACCCGTGATCTGCCGGATGCAGAAGGCGGAGTCGTCCGTGGACGTGATCTGCATCGAATGGAACTCGTGGCTCTCTCCCATCGGTTCTGCCCCATTGCGCAAAGCGTTAACGATATTGTCTAGCCGCGCACATCAGGTCCGGTAGTCTCCGTTAACCAAGACATCCCAAAAATGGCTGTTAACTAAGGTTTTTTACGGAATCTTCGCAGTTCCGCGTTCACTCTTCGCATGACACTTTGCGACTGCGAAGGAATTAACGCGATGGCCGATCATAAAGCACCGATTACCCGACGGGCCGCCTTGGGCGGTATGGTTTTCGCTGGCGCGCTGGCCGCAGCGAAACAGCCGGTTCATGCCCAAAAGTGGGGGCGCGTCTATATCTTCAACACGGCGCCAGAGAAGGTGGAACTCAACCTCAACCGCCGCGCCCTGCCTGCCATCATCGGTACGGAGCGCGAGGCCTATTACATTCCCGATGTCATCTATGTCGACCGGACATCGTTGATCCGCGATCTGGTTGTGGGAGAGTTCGCCGATGCGAACAAGCTGCAGGTCCGCTTTGCCAGTCACGAAGCGACATATGAGATCGATATAGATCCCGCGAAGCACAAGCTTGATCGCGATTTGCAGCTCTATGTTCACCGCGACGGTTTGACGTTGCTGCGTGAAGGTGTCGATATTTCCGACAGCGTTCGCAAGGTCGCCTGAATACAGCCCGACTTCGCGTTTTGACGGTGGCGCGAGCGCCAATTCGCCGCACGGCACTTTTCATTCCCGTGCGCATGCCTTAGACTTGTCTCATAGCTGGGGTGCCGGACCTGTGTCCGGCTGAGATCATACCCAACGAACCTGACCTGGATAATGCCAGCGTAGGGAGCTGATTTTGACAAACGCTCCGACAGATCAATTTCCCGACAGACCGACGGTCGCCATCGTCGGCGGCGGCATTTGCGGTCTCGGTATCGGCTGGCGACTCGCAGCGGCAGGCTGCGCAGTGGACGTATTTGAGAAGGGTAAGGCCGGCCGTGAAGCGAGCTGGGCAGCCGCCGGTATGTTGGCAGCCAATGTCGAAACCGAGCCCGGCGAGGAGGCGCTGCTCGCGCTAAATTTGGAAAGCCAGGCAGCCTGGCCGGATTTCGCGACGGAGTTGGAGGCGGTATCTGGCGTCGATCTTGGCTATCGCGATGAGGGGAGTTTGGTGGTCGCGGCCCCTCGCG